>DASXQC010000069.1:0-26937 GCA_036493235.1 Reyranella sp. | reverse complement strand
CGCCACACCTTATAAAGGGGCCGCCATGACCGATAACACAATGGCGGCCCAGTCCACTCCCCTGGCCGCCCCGATGACTGCGTCCGCGTCAGCGTCCGCTTCCTCGCTCACCGACAGCGCCAACAGCACGACCTTCGCGATCATCCTGTCGCTCAGCTTCTGCCACCTGCTGAACGACATGATGCAGTCGCTGGTGCCGGCGCTGTACCCTATCCTCAAGGACAATTACGCGCTGTCTTTCAGCCAGGTCGGCCTGATCACCCTGGCCTTCCAGTTCACCGCGTCGATGCTGCAGCCGGTCGTCGGCATGTACACCGACAAGAAGCCCCAGCCCTATTCCCTGATGATCGGCATGGGCTTCACTCTTGTCGGCCTGCTGATGATGTCGCGGGCGCACAGCTACCCGGTGATCCTGCTGTCGGCGTCGCTGATCGGCATGGGCTCGTCGGTGTTCCATCCCGAGGCCTCGCGGGTGGCGCGCATGGCCGCGGGCGGCCGCTACGGCCTCGCACAGTCGCTGTTCCAGGTCGGTGGCAATCTCGGCTCGGCCTCGGGCCCACTGCTGGCGGCGTTCATCGTCGTGCCGCGCGGCCAGGAAAGCCTCGTCTATTTCTCCGGTGCGGCGCTGATCGCCATGGTCGTGCTGTTCCAGGTCGGCCACTGGTATCGCGCGCGCCGCGCAGCGACGGCCAAGCCGGCGGCGCGCAAGGGCGCCGCGGGCGTTGCGGCGGGCGGTCATGGCCTGTCGAAGGGCCGCGTGTTCTTCGCGGTGACGATCCTGATCGTCCTGCTGTTTTCCAAGAACGTCTACCAGGCAAGCCTCGGCTCCTATTACACCTTCTACCTGATGCAGAAGTTCGGCCTGTCGGTGCAAACCGCGCAGTTCTACCTGTTCGCCTTCCTGATCGGCATCGTGCTCGGCACGCTGATGGGCGGCTGGGTCGGCGACAGGGTCGGCCGCATCCCGGTGATGTGGTTCTCGATCCTGGGCGCCTTGCCGTTCGCGCTGATCCTGCCGCACGCCAACCTGTTCTGGACCGCGGTGCTGGCCGTGACGGTGGCGATGATCATGGCCTCGGCCTTCCCGGCGATCCTGGTCTACGCCCAGGAATTGCTGCCTGGCCGGGTCGGGCTGGTGGCCGGCATGTTCTTCGGCTTCTCCTTCGGCCTGGGCGGCCTCGGCGCCGCGGCACTGGGCAAGCTCGCCGACATGACCAGCATCACCTTCGTCTATCAGGTGACGCCGTTCCTGCTGTGCCTGGGCCTGCTGACGGCCTTCCTGCCGAAGCATCCCGGAAGGCCGATGCACTTGCTGTAACGACTTACTTTTGCGCGCGGTCCCAGTACTCCGGCGCAAAGCGGACGTTGCCGTCCGGATCGGCGCCAAAGCTGGCGGTGTTGCTGAAGTCGCGCCAGAACTGCCGCCTGGCCTTGCGCGTTGCCGGCAGGGTGAAGCCCAGCAAGGTCGCGAGAGCCGGCAGGTAACCGTCGAAGGCGCTTCGAACCAGTTCTCCCCAGGCCATGACGTGGTCGATTGAAAGCGCGTAGGCGGCCCGGGCGACGGCGATGGCAGCTGCCACATACAAGGCCGACGGCAGGTCGAAGTGGGTGACCAGCCGCACGATCGCGACCGCGCCGACGACCAGTGCGAGGTAGCCCGTATTGAGGAAGAAATCGACCTGGCAGCGCGCATCCTCGATCTTCTCGAGGACGTCGCGCGGAAGCACGGCGATCAGGCGCGGCCACACCGCGACGGCATCGGCGCCATACACGGTGTTGGAATAGTCCTGGAAGGCCCGGAAGGCATTGCCGAATCGCGTAGCGAGCACGCGGTCGGTGTTGCGCGGATAGCTCAGGAAGAGCTGTCGACGCTTGTCATTGTATTCCCTCCTGTCGTCGGTCGAGAGGACACCGTGCTGACTCCACTGCCGGTGAAGCGTCTCGACGCGAGCGGCCAGCGCCTGTCGCGCCTGCTGGGCCCGCTGGCGGGATCGCGTTGCCCACGACAGCGGCGGGAATTGACCGGAGTAGATCCGATAGAGGACATCGTTGAGGGCCAGCAGAAGCACCGCGAGCACCCAGGTGGCGAGGATGAGGTAGGCGGCGTTCAATGGCTCCTTCGCCATCAGCTGCCCCCACAACTGGTCGCGCGCATTGCCGCCACCCAGCACCCACATCAAAGCCAGCACGAACAGGAGGCTGGGCAGGAAGAAGCCCAGAATGAACCTGCGATCGGCCAGCTTCGGCAGGGTCGACAGCAACCGCCTGCTCCCGCGTCGGATTACTTGTCGGTCGACGGCGGCGGTGGTGGTGGTGGTGGCGGGGGTACATCGTCCGGATCGGGGTCGTCTGGCAGCAGGATCAGCAGGCGGCGCGAATCCTCCAGGACGTCGAAGAGCGCCTTGTCGCCGAGCCAGCTGTCTCTGGCCGAGCTCACGAACTGAACGGTCGTCGCGTCGGTGATCGCCTGCCGGAGACGGACCATGTCCGGCTCAAGCCAAAGGTAGCGCTCCCGATGAGGAAGAAGGGCGCCCTGGATCGGCCGCGAGGCAATCTGCATCCAGAAGCCCTGATGCCGTGAAAATTCCGGCCGAAGCTGGAAGGCATACGAGCGATTGCCAATGACGCTGCCGCCGGCCTGTCCCTGGCTTTGCGATGCCAATTGGGCCAGTTGGCCGGCAACGAAACCCGCCTCGGAAAAGAAGTCTGCCATGACACACTCCCCGTCACGCCGTCCGCGAGTTCCCGCCGGAAAGACACGCCGAAAGGGTATTGTTCTCCAGCAACCGCGGCTTGCCAAGCCCCTCCCCCTCGGTCGAGACTGACCGCTTACACGCATGGAGACGTCGATGGATTCACTCGCCGACAAGGGCCGCCGTCCGCTCGACAGCAAGCCGGTCTCGCCGTCCCTGTTCGCGCACTTCGTGCTGCGCACCGCCGACCGCGAACCGCTGAAGAAGTGGTACATGACGGTGCTGAACGCGCGGCTGGTGTTCGAAAACGAGTACATCGCCTTCGTCACCTACGACGACGAGCATCATCGCGTCGCCTTCGTGCAGATCCCCGGGCTGAAGAAGGCGCCGGACGACAGCTGGGGCCTCGCCCACGTCGCCTACACGCTGGCCGATCTCGGCCAGCTACTCTCGACCTATCGCCGGCTCAAGGCCGAAGGCATCGTGCCGGTGCGCACCATCAACCACGGCCCGACCGTGTCGATGTATTACAAGGATCCCGACGGCAACCAGGTCGAGCTGCAGGTCGACGCCTTCGACAAGGCAGGTGCCGCCTCCTACTTCCACACCGAGCCGTTCAAGAAGAACCCGATCGGCGTGCTGTTCGACGCCGACAAGATGGCGGCCGACTACGAAGCCGGCGTACCCGAAGCCGACCTGCTGCGCCGTCCCGCCGAGTGACCGCGCTCACCCTCTATCTCAGCCCCGGCTCGAGCTCGATGGCGGTGCACATCGCGCTGCACGAGATCGGCGTGCCGTTCGAGACGAAGGTGCTGTCCTTCCACAGCAAGGAGCACCGGCAGCCGCCGTTCCTCGCCGTCAATCCCGCCGGCAAAGTGCCGACGCTGCTGGTCGACGGCACGGCCGTGACCGAGGTCGCGGGCTGCCTGCTCTATCTCGCCAAGCGTTTTCCCGAGGCGCGGCTGCTGCCGGACGATCCACTCGCCGAGGCGCAAGCGGTGTCGTGGATGTCGTTCATCGCCTCGACCCTGCATCCGGCGCGCCAGATGGGCGAACGGCACGTCACCGAAGTCTGGAGTCTGGCCGACCGAAAACTCGGCGAGCGCGACTGGGTGCTCGGCACTTATTCCATCGCCGACATACATTTGTTTCGTCTGTATTGGCGGTTGGTCAACGCGCCGCGTTCCTCTCCGAAAGGTTTGCGTCATCTCGAATCGCTATACGAGCGCATGATGGTTCGCCCGGCAGTGCAGCGCACCATCAAGATCGAGAGTGAATTGGGCTACGAACTACCAGCCTGACGCAACCCAAGCGCCTGTCGTGGCATTTCTGTGATCGACGCGGTCATGACTTGTCGCTCGGGGAGGCTCAGGCAAACTCGGCCACGGGGCGGGCCACGGCCTGCGGCGTGTTGACCAGAGGTCAGAACATCTCGCAACCGCAATGCGGCCAAGTCGTTCACTGTGTTGGCTATTTCTCTCCGGGGAAGACGATGCTGCAAAAGAGTCTGTACCGTCAGACCCTGGTCCTTTCCTTTTTGCTCCTGTCGGCGTGTGATGTGGCGCAGAATGCGCAACGCGATTTCAATCGCGTACTGCATTCGAGTGTAAATTCGCCCACCGCGTCGCCGAGCTATGGCTACAGCCAGGCACGAGCCACGCCGCGCCCCGCTGCTCCCAAGGCGGAGAGCAAGCCGACCGAAGAAGCCTCCAAGGCCGAACCGGCACCGGCCACTACCCCCGCCACACCTGCGCCACCATCGCAGGACGTAACTCTCATGGGTAAAAGCGAGGGCCAGGTACGCGCTATACTTGGTCCGCCGACAAGCGTGGAGGAACGCGCCCCGGGAAAAACCTGGCACTACCGGGATGGGCAATGCAGCGTCGATGTCCAGATGTATCCGGACGTGAAGACGCGGCAGTTTGGAACCCTTGCGTATAAGGTGAACAGTGATGACAACTCCGATGAAGGAAGACGCGAGTGCCTGGCCCGGTTCAGGTCCCGCGCCGAGCCAGGATCGGGTTGACGGCGTCGCCGAGCCGATCCGGCTCATCCTGGTGGACGACGACGACGACTTCCGCGAAGCCGCCTCGGCGGAGCTGACAGACCTCGGCTTCGCGGTCGAGAGCTTCGCCGATGGCCCGAGCATGCTGTCCTCGGTGGCAGACGGCACGACCGCCGACGTGATCGTGCTCGACTGGGGCCTGCCCTCGATCTCGGGCATCGACTTGCTGCCACGGCTGCGCCGCGAGGGCATCCAGCTACCGGTGGTGTTCCTGACCGGTCGCAGCTCACAACATCACGAGCACCTTGCTTTCGATCGCGGCGCGCTCGACTTCGTCGACAAGGCGCGCGGCGTGCCGATCCTCGCCAAGCGGCTGCAGGTGATCGTCGAATCATCGAAGCGCCCGCGCGCGCTCGAGGTCGAGGAGGTCCTGCATTGCGGCCGCCTGATGCTGAAGCCGCGCGTCAGCCGAGCCTACTGGGACGAAATGGACGTCAATCTGACGCTTACCGAATTCAACATCGTGCGACTGCTCGCGTCGAATGTCGGAAACCACGTGACTTATCGCTCCGTGTACGACTGCATGCACCACGTGGGCTTCATCGCCGGGAGCGGAGAGAATGGCTACCGAACCAACGTCCGTTCGTCGATCAAGCGCATTCGAAACAAGTTCCGACTCGTCGACCGGGACTTCGGCGAGATCGAGAATTATCCTTCATTCGGTTACCGCTGGGGAAAGCCCAAGGACAACGAAGCGTAGCTGGATCGATTCGGCGCGCCGGCTCGGCGCGTCGCTCACCCTCAAGCTGGTCGGGCTTGTCGGCATCTTCATCGCCCTCCCGATCGTTCTCTACAGCCAGTTCGAAAGCGCCGACCGCCAGATGCGGGACCTCGTCACCCGCGCCATCCAGGACCGAAGCAAGCTGATCGGCCACGCGCTGGCGCCGGTGCTCCGCACGCTCGAGCCCGGCGGCGACGGCATCATGAACGCCGAACTCGCGAAGTTCGCGAGCGACGGCACCGTGTTGCGATTGATGGTCCAGCCCGTCTCGCCGACCGGCGAGGCCCAGCCCGACAGCGGCTTCTACTTCGTCGCCTCGGCGCCCGAGATCAAGGCCGAGGAGGTCGCGCCCGAGCTCGACGAGCTTGCGCGGCGCGGCATCCTGAAGAAGCTCAGCGACGCCTGCATGGGCGACGCCTCGGAGGAGCTGCGCTACCACCAGCCCAACGGCATGGTCGAGCTGCTGACCTCGATCATCCCGATCAAGACGGCGCGCGGCTGCTGGGTGCTGACCTCGACCCACACTACCTCGGAATTCCTCAATACCTCGATCGGCCGTCCCTACTGGGAGACGCGCGCGGTCAGGGTCGCGGCCGGCATCTACCTGGTGCTGGCGATCCTCGCCATGCTGGCGGCAGTCAGCATCTTCCTCAGCCTGCGCCGCTTCCGCGAGGTCGCCGACGAGATCGGCCAGGGCCGCATTGGCGACTACGCCTTCTCGCAGCGCAACATCGTGCCCGAGCTGTCGAGCGTGGCACGCGACTTCGACAAGCTGGTGCTCGACCTCAAGCACCTGTCGCAGCAGATCCGCCAGTCCGCCGAGGACAACGCCCATTCCTTCAAGACGCCGCTCGCGGCCATCCAGTCCTCGCTGTCGCCGGTGCGCAAGGCGGTGTCGCTCGAGGACCAGCGCGCGCGGCGGGCGCTCGAGATCATCGATTCCTCGATCGCCCGGCTGCTGGCGCTGGTCAACGCCGCGCAGCGCTTCGATACCGGCACCGCCGACCTGATCGAGGCGCCGCGCGTGCCGGCCAACCTCACCCAGCTGGTCGGCGAGGCGACCCTCAACTTCCGGGAGATCACGGCGAGCCGCGACATCCGCCTGATCCGCCGGCTCGACGACTCTGTGATCGTGCGCTCGGCCAAGGGCATGCTGGAGACGGTGCTGCAGAACATCCTGGAGAACGCCACCAGCTTCTCGCCGCGCGGCGGCAGCATCATCATCGCGCTGACGCAGAATCACGACACGGTCGAGCTTCAGGTCGACGACGAGGGCCCCGGCATCCCCGCCGACAAGATCGAGCGCGTTTTCGAACGCTACTTCTCCTCGCGCCCCAACCAGTCGACCGACACCGGCCGGCCGCCGCATTCCGGCCTTGGTCTGTGGATCGTGCGCCGCAACGTCGAGGCGCTGGGCGGCGAGGTGCGCGCGACCAACCGCGTCGGTGGTGGCCTCTCGGTGGCCGTGACCTTGCCGCGTAACAGAGATTGAATCGACTTTCCGCCATACAACCTTCGCGCGCATGACAACACGCTGAATTGGTCACGAATTCGCCACTTGTTGCTGCACCTGCGAAACACACTTTGATCACTGGCCGCTCTAGAGATGCAACCATAGCTTCGCGGCCATGGATGCACTTACCGACACGGCGCTCGCGAAGTTCCAGCAACAGGGTTCGGCGCAAATCCATCCCGTCATCCTGTCCGGTGGGGCGGGCACGCGTCTCTGGCCGTTGTCGCGCGCGGCATATCCCAAGCAGCTGCTGCCGCTCGTCTCCGAGCGCACGCTGCTGCAGGAGACCGCGGCGCGCAATCTGAGCGACGTCGGCTTCGCCGCACCGCTGTTGATCTGCAACGAGGACCATCGCTTCCTGGTCGACGAGCAGCTGCGCCAGGTCGACATCGAGCCGCAGGCGATTCTGCTCGAGCCGATCGCGCGCAACACTGGCCCGGCGATCGCCGCCGCTGCACTGTGGCTGCTGGCGCGCGATCCCGACGCGCTGATGCTGGTGCAGCCCAGCGACCACGTCGTTGCCGACACCGACGCCTTCCATCGCGCCGTGATGCAGGGCATCGCCGCCGCCCAGTCCGGGCGTCTCGTCACGTTCGGTGTCCGCCCGACCCGGCCCGACACCGGCTACGGCTACATCCAGGCCGGCAGCGCGCTGGCCGGCGTCGACGGCGTGCAGACGGTCGCCCGCTTCGTCGAGAAGCCGAATCGCGAGACCGCCGAGCGCTTCCTCGCCGACGGTAACTTCCTGTGGAACAGCGGCATCTTCCTGTTGTCCGCCCGTGCCTATCTCGACGAGCTCGCGCGCATCAACCCGGCGATGCTGAGCGCCTGCGAAGGTGCGACCAAGGCCGGCGAGGAGGATCTCGCTTTCTTCCGGCTCGATCGCCACGCGTTCGCCGAGGCGCCGTCGCTGTCGATCGACCACGCGGTGATGGAGCACACCAACCGCGCCGCCGTGGTGCCGGTCGATATGGCGTGGAGCGATGTCGGCTCTTGGCACGCGTTGCGCGATATCGGCAACGCCGACGCGGCCGGCAACGTTGTGCAGGGCGATGTGCTCGCCGAGAAAGTCACCAACTCCTACATCCGCAGCAGCGAGGGCCGCCTGGTCGCCGCGGTCGGGCTCGACAACGTGGTGATCGTCGCCACCGACGACGCCGTTCTGGTCGCCGATGCCGACAGCGCCACGCAGGTCTCGGGCCTGGTCACCACGCTCCGCCAGCGCAATCGCTCCGAGCCCGACCAGCACACCACCGGATACCGCCCATGGGGCAACTACCGCACGGTCGACGCCGGCGATCGCTTCCAGGTGAAGCGTATCACCGTGAAGCCCGGCGCCAAGCTCAGCCTGCAGAAACATTACCACCGCGCCGAGCACTGGGTCGTGGTCCACGGCACCGCGATCGTGCAGCGCGGCGAGGAACGCATGATCGTGCGCGAGAACGAGTCGGTCTACATCCCGATCGGGACAGAACATCGCCTGGAGAATCCGGGCAAGCTGCCGTTGCAGCTGATCGAGGTGCAGTCGGGACCATACCTGGGGGAGGACGACATCGTGCGCGTGGCCGACAGCTATGGCCGCGCATGACGCAGCGTAAGAAGAAGCCCGAGGAGGAACCCATCATGTCGTCCAGCTCTCCCTTAGTCGTCGCGAAGATCGTTCGTACCGGTGTCATCGCCGGCCTGCTGGCCCTCGGTGCCTGCGGTGACAGGGACACCACGCCGATCGTTCAGGACACCTCGAACGGCCAGGCGCTCAGCTTCGCGCCAAACGGCTCCGCCAGCACCGCCGACTACAAGCTCGGCCCGAACGATCGCACCCGCATCATCGTGTTCGGCCAGCCGTCGCTGACCGGCGAGTTCGTGCTCGACGGCAACGGCGTCCTTGCCTTCCCGTTGGTCGGCAACATCAATGCCCGCGGCATGACGCCGAGCCAGCTGCAGCAGACGATCGCCCAGAAGCTCGATACGGACTGGATCAAGAATCCCAGCGTCAGCGTCGAGGTGTCGACCCGCCGTCCGTTCTACGTGGTCGGCGAGGTGCAGAAGCCCGGCAGCTATCCCTACGTGACGGACATGAACGTCCTGAACGCGATCGCAACCGCCGGCGGCGAGACCTACCGCGCCAACATGCACGAGTTCTGGATCAAGCGGAAACGAGACGGCCGTATCGTGCGCGTCGAGGCCAACCAGGAGAGCACGCTGCAACCGGGCGACACCGTGATCGTCCGCGAGCGTTACTTCTGATCGCCGCCTGATCGATCCTCCAGAGTTCGATGGTCAACATGCCTGATGATTATCCGCGTCTGCCGCAGCGCCGCCCGGCGCTGCGGTCCGTGCCGAGCACCGAGCGCTACGTTGCGGCGCCCGCCCCGGCGACGGTCGCCCGTCCCCTGCCCCAGCCAGACGACAGCCTCGCCGAGACGCTGCGCAAGCTGTGGCGACGGAAGAAGATAATCGCGGCGATGACCATCTTGGTGGGGGGCGCCGCCGCGGCGATCGCCTGGTCGATGCCGTCCTTCTACACGGCCGAGGCCCGGGTCCTGGTCGGCGTGCAGTCGCCGCGGGTGTTCAACGCCGAGGCGGTGATCACCGATTCCAACCCCGACGCCGAGCGGGTGCAGAACGAAGGCTATGTCCTGCAGTCGCGTACGCTCGCCATGATGGTCATCAACAAGCTGCAGCTCGACAAGAATCCGTCGTTCAATCCCGAGCTGCAGAAGCCCTCGCTGCTGGCGCGCATCTTCAGCGTCGACCAGTTCCTGCCGCAGTCGGTCAAGGACTGGCTGAAGAGCATGCATACCAAGGCGCCGGTGAAGAGCGGCACCGTGACGCCGATCACCGACACTTCGCTGAGCCCGCACGACAACCGGATGATCGACATCTTCGTCGGCAAGGTCGACGTCTCGCTGCTGGGCCGCAGCCACGTGCTGAGCGTCAAGGCCGACGCGCTCGATCCCAATACCGCCTCGGCGATAGCCAATACGCTGGCCACCACCTATCTCGACTTCCAGCGCAAGGACAAGGTCGCGACGATGGACCGGGTCGACAAGTTCCTGATGGGACGTGTCTCCGAGCTGCGCGAGCAGGTGAAGAAGTCCGACCAGGCCGTCGAGGACTATCGCCGCGCGCACGGCCTCTACAAGGGCTCGGGTGCCAACGGCAACGTGACTGCCCAGCAGCTCACCGAGCTCAATACCCAGCTGATCGCCGCCCAAACCGCCAAGGTCGAGGCCGAATCGCGGCTGCAGGAGGCGCAGGTCGCCAGCAAGGGCATAACGGGCAGCAAGGAAAGCATTCCCGAGGTGCTGCGGTCGCCACTGATCTCCGCGCTGAAGGCGCAGGCGGCCGATGCCGACCGCAAGGCGGCCGAGGCCGCGTCCATGTACGGCAGCAAGCATCCCCTGCTGAAGAGCGCTCAGGCCGAGGCAGGTTCTGCGGCCGCGCGGGTCAACGCCGAGGTCGCCAAGACCGTCGCCGGCCTCGAGCGTGACGCCCGCACCGCCGATACGCGCTACCAGACGCTCAAGCAGAACTTCGACACCCTCAAGCAGCAGATGGGCGTGGTGAACGACGATTCGATCGGGCTCGAGGCACTCGAGCGCGACGCCACGGTCAACCGCAACCTGCTCGAGGCGATGCTGAATCGCGCCAAGCAGAGCACCGGCGCCGAGGAGATCATGCAGGCCAACGCCAAGCTGGTCTCGCCGGCCGCGCCGCCGGAGGCGCCCGCCTATCCGCCCAAGACGCTGATCGCCTTCCTGGGTGCCGTCGGCGGCTTCCTGCTCGGCTGCGCCATAGCCCTGCTGCGCGAGAGCGGCGACGCCTCGTTCCGCCGCGCCGACCAGGTCGAGACCGTGACCGGCCTGCCCGTGCTCGCCATGGTGCCGCAGGTTACTGGCCGCACGCAGCCGGCCATGCAGGTGCTGCGCCAGCCAACCTCGACCTACAGCGAATCGCTGCGGCGTATCGAGATCGGCATCGAGCTGTCGGAATCGGCCGAATCGCCCAAGACCCTGATGTTCAGCTCGGCGACTCCGTCGGAGGGCAAGTCGGTGATGGTAGCCTCGCTCGCCCGCCTGATGGCGAGCAACGGCCGGCGCATCCTGGTGATCGACTGCGACTGGCGCAGCCCGCGCCAGCACCAGATCTTCCGCTGCCCGATCGGCGACGGCCTGGCCGGCCTGCTGGGTGACCGTGCGGTGGTGCTGGACGACATCCTGTACCACGACGCGGTGTCCGGCGTGGATGTGCTGACCGCCGGCAACTGGAGCCCGCGCCAGGCGCACCTGCTCGCCTCGCCACGCATGCGCCAGATGCTCGAGGCCCTAGCGCCGCACTACGACCACATCCTGCTCGACACCGCGCCCGCGCTGGTGACGGCCGACGTGCTCGCCCTGTCGCGCTTCTCCGACAAGGTGTTGTTCGTGATCCGCTGGGCTCACACGCGCCAGGATGCGGCGATCGAGGCGTTGAAGCAGATCATCGACGCCGGCGGCGACGTGGCCGGCGTCGTGCTCACGCGCGTCGTGCCGCGGCAGTACAAGCAGTACGGCCATCGTGACCCGTTCTACGAGTACTCGCGGCCGATCAAGGCGAGCTTCAGCTGATGTCGGAGCCGTCGCCCATACTGTTCGTAACCCGGTACTTCTGGCCGGAGCTGATCGGATCGGCGCCCTTCACCAGCGATCTTGCCGAGTGGCTGGGGAAGGAAGGCCGACAGATCACCGTCCTGAGCGGGCTGCCGCACTATCCCGGCACGACGGTGTTCCCCGCCTACCGGGATGGACGACTACAGCACGAGACCATGGGCAACGTCGTCATCGAGCGGGTGCACTCCGGCCCGCCGGCGCGCCCCTCGGCTCTGGCCCGCATCCTCAACGAGGGTGGCTTCCTGATGCGCGGTCTGGGCGCGCTCGCAAGCGGCCGCGTCAAGCGTCACCCGGTGGTGCTGGCGCTCTGCCCCTCGATCCTGTGCGTGGTGCTGGCCCTCGCTGCCCGCCCGCGCGGCGGCTCGGCAATCGCCGTCGTGCATGACATCCAGTCCGGCCTGGCCCAGCAGCTCGGGATGAATGGCGGCGCGCTCGGCCGGCTGATGCGCTGGGTCGAGAGGGCCACGCTCGACCGCGTCGACCTCGTGGTCGTGCTGTCGCAGGAGATGAAGGATCAGTTGCGCCGCATCGGCATCACCGCGCCGATCGACGTCGTGCCGCTGTGGGTCGATACCGACGAAATCCAGGCGGCCGAGCCGGCGACGCGACCCGCGGTCAAGGTCCTCTACAGCGGCAATCTCGGCCGCAAGCAGGGCCTGAGCCAGGTCGTCGCCATGGCCGAGCAGCTCGCGACGCGGCGGCCCGAAATCGAGATCGTGCTGCGCGGCAACGGCAACCAGGCACAGGAGCTGCTGGCCGAGATCGCGGAGCGGCGGCTGGAGAATGTGCGCCTCGTCGAGCTGCAGCCCAACGAAGCGCTCGCCACCGCGCTGGCCGCCGGCGACATCCATCTGGTGCCGCAGAACCCGCAAGCGGCGGCCTTTGCGGTGCCGTCGAAGGTCTACAACATCATGGCAGTCGGCCGCCCATTCGTGGCGACGGCGCTCCCCGACAGCACGCTGTGGCATCTGCAGAAACAGAGCGGCGCCTTCCTGTGCGTGCCCCCCAACGAACCGCTCTCCTTCGCCGAGGCGGTGCTGCAGCTCGCCGACGATCCTCAGCTTCGCGCCGAGCTCGGCCGCCGCGGCCGCGAGTTCGTCGAGCAGAACTACGCCAAGCCTCTCATCCTGAGTGCCTTTTCGAGCCGACTCGATGCCCTGGTCGCCGGACGATGACAGCCCAGGACCTCGCAAGGTCCTGGTCTTCGAGTCCGATGCCGAAGGCCATTCGCTGGAGTGGCTCGAGTATCTGATCGTCTTCACCGCAGCCCGGCCCGACATCGAGCTGGTGCTGGTCGTGCCCGAGCCGCTCAGGGCGCCGCTCGAGCGCGCCGTGCCGCTCACCGCGCTCGGCCGCATCCGCGTGACCGCGCTCACGCCCCGCGAGCGCAAGCTCTGCGCCATGCGGCCGCTGACCTTCGCCGCCCTCGCCCGCTGGTGGACGATGCGCCGGCATCTGCGGGCAAGCGGCGCCGCGCACGGTTTCTTCCTCGGCCTCGATCTCGTTTCGCTTCCTCTGGCCCTCGGCTTGGGCGGTGGCGGCAAGGGTCTGTCGGGGATCCTGTTCCGGCCGTCGGTTCACTACGGCGACATCGGCCCCTATGCGCCGAGCCATGGCGAGCGGTTGCGCGACCTGCGCAAGTCGGTGCTCTACCGCGCCATGCTGCGCAACAAGGCGCTCGAGCGGGTGCTGTCGCTCGATCCGTTCTTCCCTGAGCACGCGCGCGCCCACTACCAGGGCGGCAGCAAGGTCTTCGCCCTGCCCGATCCGGCGCATCCGAAGATCGACGCGCCGGCGAACGATGAATCCGTCTTTCCCGCCGGCCGGGTCGGCTTCCTGCTGTTCGGCTACCTCGCCGAGCGCAAGGGACCGCTGGCCGTGCTCGACGCCTTGCGTCAGCTGCCAACCGACGTCGCCGACCGTGTCGCCGTCTTGTTCGCCGGCCGGGTCGATCCGGCCCTGCGGCCTGAGCTCGAACGGCGGCGACTCGCCGTCGAGCGCGAGCGGCCAGGTCTCTGGCTACGCATCGATGACCGACGGCTCGATCGCGGCGAACTGACGGCATTGGTGCGGCAAAGCAATGTCGTGCTGGCCCCGTACCAGCGCTTCGTCGGCTCGAGTGGCGTTCTGTTGTGGGCCGCGCTCAATGGCCGGCCAGTCCTCGCACAGGACTACGGCTTGGTCGGCCGTCTCACGCGCGAGCACAAGCTCGGCCTGTCGGTCGACGCTTGCGCATCGTCGGAGATCGCGCGCGGCATCGGGCTCATGGTGACTGAAGGGCCGGGCCAGTTCTTCGACGCACAGGCGGCTCTTCGCTTCGCGGCGGCGCAGACTCCGAGTCGATTCGCTTCGCTTGTGCTTTCGGTGTGACCAACCACCAAACCTTTGTTTGATCACAACACTTTAGGCGCGGCTCTTCCGATAGTGGGCCTCAAGGAGCGTACCCCCTCATGCGCCAAAAAGTGAAAACGATTCCTGAGTCGGTGGTGAAGCACGTCGTCGCCGCGACGGATGTGGTGGCCGTGCTCGTCGCCGGCGTCGCCGCGCTGCATTGGGATGCGGCGACCATCGACTGGCAACTCGCCGGACTCGTCGTGCTTCTCGGTACCGTGCTCGCAGTGAACTTCCTCCATCTCGCCGGCTCCTATCGCTTCAGCGCCTTCGCGCGCATCGAGAGCGGCATTTGCCGCGTGCTGCTCGGTTGGCTCTGCACCTTTGGCGTGCTGTTCCTTGCGACGCGCCTGTTCGAGCCGGTGACCGAAGCCGACGGACCGTGGGCCGCTGCATGGTTCTCCGGCGCCTTTGCGCTGATGGGCTTCGGCCGCTTCATACTGTGGCGCCGCATGCAGGCCTGGACGCGCGCCGGCCGCCTCGGCGAGGTCGTGGCGATCGTCGGCGCCGGCCCTGTCGCGCAGCGCCTGCTGCGCAGCCTCACCACGCGGCCCTCGCCGCTGCGCGTGCTCGGCGTCTACGACGACGGAGCAGCCGAGCTGCCGCGCTCATGCATGGGCTATCCGATCCGCGGCACGGTGGACGATCTCGTGAACGAGGCGCGCCAGCAGCACATCGACACCGTGCTCGTCGCCCTGCCTCTCAACGACGATCGCCAGCTGGTCGAGGCGATGAACCGGCTGTGCCAGCTGCCGGTCAACGTGCGGCTCTGCCCCGACGCCTTCGGCCTCAGGCTCGGCCAGGTGCGCGCGAGCCACATGGCCGGCCACACCTTCCTCAACGTCGTCGACCGGCCACTGAGCGGCTGGCCGTCGATCGCCAAGCACATCGAGGACCGTGTGCTGGGGGCGGCGATCCTGACCATGATCTCGCCGCTGATGCTGGCGGTCGCCCTCATGATCAAGCTCGACAGCCCGGGGCCGGTGTTCTTCCGGCAGAAGCGCTACGGCTTCAACAACCAGCTGATCGAGGTCTTCAAGTTCCGCAGCATGTACACCGACATGACGGACCATAACGCCGCGCAGCTGACACGACGCAACGATCCGCGCATCACTCGGCTCGGTGCCTTCCTGCGTCGCACCAGCCTCGACGAGCTGCCGCAGTTCCTCAACGTCGTGCGGGGCGAGATGTCGATCGTCGGCCCGCGCCCGCACGCGCTATCCGCCAAGGCGGGCGCGCTGCTCTACCAGGATGCCGTGAAGTACTACGACGCGCGCCATCGCGTGAAACCCGGGATCACCGGTTGGGCGCAGATCAACGGTTGGCGCGGCGAGACCGACACAGTCGAGCAAATCAGGAAGCGTGTCGAGCATGACCTCTACTACATCGAGCATTGGTCGATCCTCCTCGACCTCAAGATCATCATCCGCACGGTCCTGGGCGGATTCACCGGCCACCACGCCTTCTGAGTCCGGGCACCCGCCGATGCGTTGCCTGTGGCTCACCCTGGCGGATCCCGAGCCAAGGCATAACGGCCAGTACGTCTACTCCGGCGGGCTGATCGATTCGGTGGCGGCGACCGGCAGCGAGATCGAGGTGCTAGGTCTGCGCCGGCCCGACTCGTCGCGCTGCAACGGCGCGCGCGACGAGCATGTCGTGTGGTGGCTGCCCGGCGAGCCGCTCGACCCGCTGCAGTCGCGCTGGGGCAGCCTCGCCTCGCTGCTGCCGCACATCGCCTATCGCTGCCGCACCGCCGAGATGCAGCGCGTGCTGCACCAGCTGCTCGAGCGCGGCGGCTGGGACAGCATCGTATTCGACGGCATCTCGGTTGGCTGGGCCCTCGCTCCGGTGCGCGCCTTCTACGGCGACCGCGGCGACCGACCGCGGCTGATCTATGTCTCGCACAATCACGAGGAGAGCCTTCGCCGCCAAGTCGCCGAGAGCCAGCGCACCTTCTTCCGTCGTCAGGCGGTGCGGCTCGACGCCTCCAAGGTCGCGCGGCTGGAAGGCGATCTCGTCGACCAGGTCGACTTCGTGACCGCGATCACGCCGGAGGATCTCAAGCTCTACGAGCGCCGCCGCGGCGACAAGCCGATGGGCGTGCTCACGCCCGGCTATCGCGGCCGCAAGCTCAGCCAGCGCGAGATCACCGGCGGCGTACCGCGCCGCGCCGTGATCATCGGCAGCTTCGACTGGATCGCCAAGCGCATGAACCTCGAGGAATTCGTCCAGGTCGCCGATCCGATCTTCGCCGAAGGCGGCGCGGAGCTGGTCGCCGTCGGCAGCGCCGAGGAGCGCTTCCTCAAGCGCCTGCGCGAACGCACCAAGGCGAGCCAGTTCACCGGCACGGTGCCCGACCTCACGCGCTATATGGACGAGGCGCGCATCGCCATCGTGCCCGAGCGCAACGGCGGCGGCTTCAAGCTCAAGGTGCTGGAGTATGTCTTCAACCGTATCCCGGTGTTCGCCTTGCAGGGCTCGTTCGCCGGCGTGCCCCTGGTGCACGGCGACAGCGTCATGCTCTACCCGGACCACCACGCGCTGGCGCGCGGCGTGCTGGACAGCATCGACGACGTCGAGCGGCTGAACCGACTGCAGGAGCGTGCCTACTCTGCCTGCCGCGACCGCTTCGACTGGGCGAGCCGCGGCCGGCAGATCCTGTCGGTGATCGCGTCATGAGCAAGACTGCCTGGTCCGAGCCGTTCCGGCCGCAGAAGCTCGACTTCCTCGACCGCGCCCTGGTCATCCTGTTCCTGGTCGGCCTCTATCTCGGCGTGTCGATCCAGGTCACCGAGAAGGTTCCGCTGACCTGCGCGCCGTCGGGCTTTGCGGGCCTATGGATGCTTTGGCGCCGGCGCAACGAAATCCGCCAGAGCCATCTCGTGGGTCTGCTGCTGGTGATGCTGGTCTATCTCGGCTCGGTCCTGTCGGCGGCTGACATCAACTGGCTCGGCAAGCGCACCACCGGGCTGTTGCAGCTCACCTACTCGATCGTCATCGCCTACGGCATGTTCCTCACGCTGGTACGGGCCGACCGCTCGCAGATTGCCGCGATCCTGCTCACCTTCTGCCTCGTCGTCATCACCGGCTGCGCGCTCGAAACCTGGGGCGGCCTGCGTCCCATCAGCGACTTCGTGCGCGGCAAGCTCTACAACGCCGGCAACGTCTACGACGCCGACCTGCGGGACGAGATCCTGTACGGCCGCGTGCGGCCCAAGCTCTTCACGTCGGAGCCGTCGGCCGTCACCTTCGCCTACACGCACTATTGCGCGATATGGCTGGCGATGAGCGCATGGCGCTACAAGTACCTGGTCTATGCCGGCCTGCTCGGCCTGGCGATCATCGTGCTGCCGGGCCCGACCCTGATGCTGATGCTGTTGCTCGCTGCGCCCTACCTGCTGTTCCTGGCGGGCGGCGAGCGGCGCACCTCGCCGACGCGCATGGTCGGCGCCGTCGTAATCTCCGCCCTGGTCCTGCTGGTAGCCTATATCGGTGGCCAGGTGCTGTTCGCCGCACGCCTGCACGACCTGCAAGCCGGCAAGGATGCCAGCTTCTTCTACCGCTTCACCGGGCCGATGCTGGTCGCCATCGACATGTTCAAGCACCACCCATGGGCCGGCTCCGGCTTGACGGGAGAACCTTACATCGCCGACCGCGTGCTCGACATATTCATGAATTCTGCCTCGTTCCAGTCGGCCTGGCGGATCCCCAAGGTCGCCGACGTGCTGACCAACTTCTTCTGGCTGCACTGGATCTATCTCGGCGCGGTGTGGGGCGTGATCGTGCTCGCGGCACTCAGCATCTGGCTGCGCATGCTGGGCACGGTCAGTATCGTCTACTGCTGGTCCATCTGGGTCGTCCTCGGCCAGGCCTCGGGATCGTACGTCGGCCCCAAGACCTGGGCCGTGCTCCTGATCGGCGCCGCAACGACGATCCTGGTTTCCCGCTCGACGGAGCAGCGCGCGCCGACCATGGCGATACCCGCCCAGCCTGCCCTGCTGAGGCGTCGGCTCAGGTTGGTCGAGGCCCCGACGTGACGACCGACAGCGCGCGCCGGCTGATGCTCGGCCAGTTGACGCTGGGATTGGGCGCCGGCGCGCTCGCGGTCGGTGCCCTCGCCCCGCGCGAGGCGCCGGCCCAGACCGCCCGTCCGGCCCGTCGCGAAATGCTCTCGGCCGCCAATTTCGGCGCCAAGGGTGACGGCACGAGCGACGACACCGCCGCCCTGCAGGCCGCGCTCGACGCCGCCTTCGCGCCCACCGGCCCGGGCTTCCTGGAAATCCCGCCCGGCACCTACCGCGTCAACCGCACCCTCAACATCGGCGGGACGCACGACATCACCCGCCATCACGGCATCCTGGCGCACGGCGCGCGCCTTCAATCCATGATCGGTGACGGATCGAACGTGCTGCAGCTCATCTGCCGGTCGACGATGCGATTCCTGACGATCGAAGGCCTCGACATTCTGGGCTCGGGCCGCGAGGGCAACGGCCTCTACCTCGAGTGCGAGAGCAAGGAGCACTACCTCTACAATTTCTGCCTGCGCGATATCGTGGTGCAGGGTGTCGGCGGCGACGGCGTGAGGCTGATCGGCGATGTGTTCGAGGGCCAGCTGATCAACGTCTACCTGCGCGACAACAAGAAGAACGGCGCGACCTTCGCGCATGGCAGCCGGGCCGGCATCCTGTCGGCCATCCACGTCTTCGGCTCGGTGTTTGGCCAGAACGGCACCTATGGCGCGGCGATGGTACACGGCTGCTACGACGTCTCTTTCCACGGCTGCTACTTCCTCCTGAACGGCAAGGAAGGGCTGATCGCCGAGAACGGCTGCACGCTGCTCTCCAACTGTGGCTTCGAGAACAACCACGAGAGCGCGCCCGACTTCGCCCATGGCGGCGCCGGCATCTGGCTGCAGAATTTCGGCACGCTGATCGGCTGCACGGCCTACTCGATGTTCAAGCAGAACCGGCTGATCCAGGCCTATGTCGTGAGCCAGTTCGCCATGATCGGCTGCACCGGCTCGGGCGACGCCCAGGCCAAAGGCGCCGGCCTCGCGCGCCTCGGCGGCGAGAAGAAGGCGCGCGCCGTGGTGATGTCGTCCCAAGGCGCGGTCGAGTACATGAACGGGTTCGAGGCGCTCGAGATCGGCGCCAGCGGCCAAGGTGGCGTGCGCTTCGCCTCAAGCTGGCAGAGCCCCAACCTGCTGCAGCTCGGCGACTACCGGGTCTGGGTCGACAAGTCCGGTAAGCTGCGCCTCAAGAATGGCGTGCCGAGCTCCGATCAGGATGGTTCGACCGCCTAGGGCGTGAACTCACTCCGCGCTGGGAATTTGTGCGCTGGCCGTCGGGTTGGCCGCAATTTGCGTACCTCGTGAGTGGCGGGAAGCGCGTCATGAATTGACGGTAGCAGGCCCAATCCTGGTCGGGCACCTGGGCTACGAACTGCTGGCTTTCCTGCCGGAGCGCCGTAAGGTTCGCCCACTAATCTCAAGGCCATTGCATGTGACCCGGATTGGAATGATCAGAATGGCCTGCTCCGCCCTTGACGCCCAAGGCGCGACCTTTGTCGAGATCCCCAAGGGGGTTGTCCCGGTATTTGTCTCGATCCTGGATGACCTCTGCCGCAAACAGGGCAAGGGCTGCCGAGAACCGACGACGCTATGACGGTCAAAAGCACACGACAATCGCGATGGACTAACGCCCTGCTGATCGTCGCATCCATCCTGATCAGCGTCGTCGTCGCCGAGGGCGTTGTCCGCTGCATCAACGGCCAGCCACTATTCGCCTTCCCTTTGCCGGATGCCACCGGCAGCGCGACGGTCAAGGCGGAGGAACTCGACAAAGTACCTCTCGCGGCTGGCGACGATCGGGCGTGGTTCTACAGCGACCCGGCGTCGCTGCCGCGCAGCGATCCGCCCAAAGAACTGCAGCAGTTGTTCGATTATCTGCAGGATCATCCGTCGGGCACCATGGACTACCGGCCGAACGATGCCTTCAAGGTCTGGAACAGCGTCTTCGCCGGCGATCCCTGCAGGCACCGCTTCCTGCGCAACGCGCCCAGCCAGCTCTACGTTTATGATCCGCCCGACGGCCTACCTTCGCCACCATACCGCTTCTACCCCAACGCCACCCTGCCCGACCATCTGGTCACCAACCAGATTGGCTGGCGTGGCCGGCCGATCGAAGTCCCGCGCAAACCGCGCACCGTGCGCATCGTTTTTGTCGGCGCGTCGACCACGATCAACTCGCACTTCCTGCCTTTCTCCTACCCCGAATATGTCGGCCACTGGCTGAACATGTGGGCGCAGGCAAAACATCTCGACGTCCATTTCGAGGCGCTGAACGCGGGCCGCGAAAGCGTGGTGTCGACCGACATCGCCGCCATCGTCCATACCGAAGTACTACCGTTGCACCCCGACCTCGTCGTTTACTACGAAGGCGCCAATCAATTCCGGCCAGCTTCGATCGTCGACAAGGTGCCGGAAGCCTCCACCGTGCAGCCGCCGAGTTCGGGTGCCCATACGACGCCGGAATGGATGCGCGAGGCAGCGCGCTATTCGGCGCTCATGGGCAGGGTCGTGGCGGCCGCCGGCTATGGCGGCTCCGATCGCGATGGACATGAATGGCCCAAGCCCGATTACAAGGTCGTATGGCCGCCGGGACTCGACGAGTTCGATCCCGACCTCTCGTATCCGAATCTGCCCGTCAACCTGAACGTCATCGAGCACGATCTCGACCGCATCCGCGCCGACCTGGCGACGGTCGGCAGCCAGCTTGCGCTGAGTTCGTTCGTCTGGTTGGTCAAGGACGGCATGGTGTTGGATCCAGTCCGCAACAAATACATCCTCGAGCAGCTCAATATCGCCAACTACCCGTTCCGCTACCGCGATCTCGAGCGGCTGGCCAAGTTCCAGAATCGGGTTTTCGCCAAATATGCCAAAGTCCACGACCTGCCGTTCGTCGACGTTGCGGGCAACTTGCCCTTCGATCCCGACCTGTTCATCGACGCCATCCATCTCGGTCACGCGGGTGTCCGTCTGGCGGGCTGGATCGTGTTCCAGCAATTGCTGCCGACTGTGGAAGGACATTTGGCAGACGGCTCATGGCCCACGCCGGTGCCTGCGGACCAACCGCTGCCGATCTTCGACTTTCGGAAGATCACCTTCAACTGCACCTGGCCCGGAAACTGAAACCGGAGGCGTCCGCCTGCTCGACGCGAAAATGTGAGCGACCTCGTTGTCCAGCGGCATCCACGCTGGGAGCGCGACACTCCGGTGTCACTCTTTGTTTTCGTCGAAAAAGAAAAGAGTCGCCGCGCCTTCATGTGTTTTGCTGCGATTCTGGGCTTCAAGGCATGAACGGCACTGGAATGCCGTGGCCCAGCAGTCCTCCGATGGGCAATGGACTGCAATGATTCTCAAGTTTTTGTGCCTCGCGAGACGAGGCCATTGCCCATAATAGGTGTTCGGCACGTGATCGTGCAGTGTCGCGCGCATGATGAAGATGATCGTGCTGCGCCTGCGGTCGCTCCTGGGCCTGAAATCCCGATGCCATCGGCATTTCAGCCCCCGCCCCCTGGATGAGGTGTTTTTTCACGGGGACAAAGTCGGTGGATTCGTGGACTCCTGGCCCGAAACCCTTGTGCCATCGGCATCCAACCGGTCCACACCCGAGTGGACTCTTGTGGACTCCTGCCAAGGGCGATGCGACGAAAAGCGACTTCGCGCTAGTCTATCTCACGGCATCCAGGGTGTTGGCGAAGGCCTTGGCCATCGGCGTCAGCAACGCCGGATCGACGGCGGCGGCGCTGTCGCTGGCGGTGTGGAACAGGCGATGCGAGCCGGCCATGCCGAAGAAGTTCTCGTAGCCCGCCGCGTGCACTTCGCGCAGCTCGCCGATCGCTGCCTTCTCGCCGGTGAGCCGCATGCCCTCGATGCCGGCAAAGCCGCGATCGACCAAACCGGTCAGCGACGTCGAGCTGTTGATGGCCCGCACCGCCGGATCACGGCAGGCGAGCGAACTGCCGAAATGCGCCCATGCCGCGGTCGCCTTGGGGGGCGGCGCGCCATCCTTCATGAAGACCTCCATGCCGCCATGGCCGATCTCGTGGCCCGAGGTCGCGACGAACAACAAGTCGTGCTGGGTGAAGCGCTGCTTGGCGAGCCGCGCCATGGCGAGGAAGCCCGCGAGGCCCGGCCCGCGCTCGCAGGTGCTGGTGAACCAGCTCGTCACCGGCGTCGAGATCACCAGCCATCGCCCGCGCCCGCGGTCGAGCTTGGCGATGATGTTGCGGCCCTTGACGTCGCGCCGATAGGCGGCGCGCACCGACACCGTCGCTTCGGCACCCGGCTTCAGCATCGCGGTGTCCTTGGGCGCGACCAGCAGCACCGGCACCGGCCACGGCTTGGCCGCCTGGTCGACGTTGTAGGTGAAGATCTCGCCGCTCGGATGGGCGATGTCGAGCAGCACCGCCTTGGGTTTCTGCGCGAAGGCCTCGGCGAGCCTGGCGCGATGGCTGTCGTTCAGGTAGGCGCCGCGATCATACGGCAGGGTGACCCGAGCCAGGCCCGTCGGTCCGATCCGCGCCGTCAGGTCGAAGCTGGTCGGCTCCTCGGGCGGCCACCATTGCGGCACGACGTCGACCAGCTTCTCGCCCATCCTGAGCGTGCCGATCTTGAGTACGTACTGGCGGTCCATCTGGAAGCGCTGCTCGCTCACCTTCAGGCCGGCCAGGGTGAGCTCGGAGGCGATCCAGTCGAGCGTCGCGTCGGCCGATTCCAGGCCGTAGCGATGCACGCCGAACGTCTCGTAGCGCGTGATGTCAGCCATCATGCGGTCGGTGTCCAGCGGATCAGCGGCGTGGGCCGGGGAGATCGCCATGGTCAATCCTGCGAGGAGCACGGCGGTGGTGTGGCGCAGCATGCGGCGAGAGTGACACGAGGCTGGCGCGCAGCGCTAGCGCTGGCGCGCAGCGCCAGCGGGCGGTGCCGTTGACGTAGGCGCGCTCCGACGCGCCGGTCGCGCGCAGCGCGAACGTCAGGCACCGCTGTGTGGAGGCTTGGCCGCGAACTTGAGCTCAAGTTCGTGCGCAATAGGCACGGTGCGGGCCCTGCGATTCGGCCTACGGCCGACCGGCGCGACGGAGCACGCCTACCGCTACGGGCCCGCCGCCTTCAAGGTTTAGCGCACGCGCTAAACCTTGAAGGCCTGCCGCGCAAGCAGCCGCCACCCTCCCGCCTCCTTTTGCCAGACCTGCATCACCCCGATCTTCGACACGTTCCACTTGCCGTCGCCGGTGCCGCTCTCGCTCTCCCACGCATGGCGCACGATGGCGTTGTTGCCGGCCACGGCGACAGTCTGCTTGGAGAGCTCGATCGATTTGTAGACCGTCTTCTTGCTGGCGATCACCTCGACGAAGTCCTTCTTGTCCTGGACCACACCGCCGGAATGGCCGTAGCTAAGGTGGTCGGACACCAGTGCTTCGAGCTTGGCGCGATCGGCGCCCAGCATCGCCTTGGTGAGCGCGGCAACGGCCTCCGCAACGGCGGCCTGGTCGTCGGTCTCGGCGAGCGCGGGCAAGGTCGCGGCGCCGAGGGTGAGGAATGCGAACGCACCAATCTGACGGCGAGAGATCGTCATGTTTCCTCCGTTCTTCCCAACTGCGTGGGATGGTCGGCGATGCTATCACTCGGGATGCCGGCCAGGGAGAGAGGATTGGACATCACACTTACAGTTAACGGACGCGCCACGACGGTCGACGTCCCCGAAACCACATCCCTCCTCGAGACCTTGCGCAATCACCTCGGCCTCATGGGCACGCGTTACGGCTGCGGGCTGGAACAGTGCGGCGCCTGCACGGTGCTGGTCGACGGCGAGCCGGTCTTTGCCTGCACGCGCGAGACCGGCACGGTGGCTGGGCGCAGCGTGACGACCATCGAAGGGCTGGGCACGCCGGACAAGCTACACCCGTTGCAGCAGGCCTTCCTCGACGAGCAGGCCGGCCAGTGCGGCTATTGCCTGTCCGGCATCATCCTGTCGGCCAAGGCCCTGCTCGACAGCAACCCGAAACCGTCGCGTGCCCAGATCGTCGAGGCGCTCGATCGCCATCTCTGCCGCTGCGGCACGCATCAACGCATCATTCGCGCCGTCGAGCGCGTCGCGAGGCCGGCATGAACGCGCCCAACCTGCCGACCAGCCTGGTCGACAATCCGCGGCTCGACCGCTGGATCTATTTCAATACCGATCGCACGGTGCGCATCGCTTCGGGCAAGGTCGAGATCGGCCAGGGCGTCGTCACGGCGCTGAGCCAGATCGCCGCCGAGGAGCTCGACCTGCCGCTCGATCGCGTCCATCTCCTGTCGGGCGACACCGATCACGGCCCGGACGAGATGTACACGACATCCTCGCTGTCGATCATGATGTCGGGCGGCTCGATCCGCCTGGTCTGCGCCGAGGTGCGTGCCAAAGCGCTCGATCGCGCGGCGCTGCGGCTGAACTGCAGCCCCGACGATCTGACCGTGGTCGACGGCCAGTTCCTGCATGAAGGCCAGCCGACCGGACAGGATTACTGGACCGTCGCGGGCGAGATCGACTTCTCGCAGGCACCCACCGGCGCGGCCAAGCCGAAGAAAGCCGACGCCTACAAGATCGTCGGCAAGGATGTCCCACGCTTCGACCTGCCGGCGAAGATCACCGGTGCGGCCTACGTGCACGACGTGCTGCCAAGCAACGTGCTGCACGCCCGCACGCTGCGTCAACCCAACCCCGGCGCGACGCTTGCGGCGCTCGACGAGGCGGCGATCCGGCGCGCGGCCAAGGGCGAGCTGCAGATCGTCCGTGAAACCAACTTCGTCGCCTTCGTGAGTCCGGTCGAGAGCGTGGCGCAGGCTGCCGCGGCTGCCGCACCGGCGCATGCTCGCTGGGACAATCTCCGCCAGCTCACGCCGGCGCATCAGGAAGCGGCGTGGCTCAAGGGCCAGCCCGCCGAGGATCGCCATCTCGGTGCGCCGCCGGCCACGACGCCACCGAAGAACCTGGCGCAGATCACCGTGTCGCGGCCCTACATCGCACACGCGTCGATGGGCCCGTCCTGCGCGCTGGCCGAGTTCCGCGACGGCTATCTCACCGTGCAGTCGCACGGCCAGGGCATGCACCCGTTGCGGAAGAACCTCGCGGCCGCGCTCAAGCTGCCGATCGAGGCGATCACCGCGAAGCACCTGCACGGCCCCGGCTGCTACGGCCACAACGGCGCCGACGATGCCGCGCTCGACGCGGCGCTGGTCGCGATGCGCATTCCCAACCGCACGATTCGCCTGCAATGGCGACGCGAGGAGGAATTCGGCTTCGAGCCGGTGGGGCCCGCGATGCTGGTGACCCTGCATGTCGATCTCGACGACAAGGGCCGGCCTGCCGACTGGACCACCGAGATCTGGAGCGCCACGCATGTGCAGCGTCCGGGCAGCGGCAGCGGTTACCTGCTGGCGACCGAGGCCCTGCCCAACCCGCCGCCCGAGGTGAAGCCAACCGATCCGACCGAGCAGCGCGGCGGCGGCGGCACACGCAATGCCGTGCCGCTCTATGACGTGCCCGCGCATCGCATCCTGCATCACCTCGTGCTGCGCGGACCGGTGCGTACCTCGGCGCTGCGCGGCCTGGGCGCCCTGCCCAACGTCTATGCCATAGAGATGCTGATGGACGAGCTCGCCGCACGCGCCAGCGAGGATCCTGTCGCCTATCGCCTCTCGATCATGTCCGATCCCCGGGCACGGCGTCTGATCGAGCGCGTCGCGGAGATGAGCCACTGGAAGGCGCGCGGCCCGTCCGGCTCGGGCAAAGGCCTCGGCATGGCGTTCGCGCGCTACAAGAACATGGCCGCCTATTGCGCCGTCGCCGCGGCCGTGACGGTCGACGAGGTGGTCCGCGTCGATCGCGTCTGGTGCGTGGCCGATGCCGGGCTGATCGTGAATCCCAACGGCGCGCGCAACCAGCTCGAGGGCGGCATCGTCCAGGCGCTGAGCTGGACCCTGAAGGAGCAGGTCCGCTTCGACGACAAAGGCATCGCCTCGCTCGACTGGGACGGCTATCCGATCCTGCGCTTCAGCGAGGTGCCGGAGATCGAGGCCGAGTTGGTCGACGGTGCGGGCAATCCTACGCTCGGCGTGGGCGAATGTTCGTGCGGCCCGACGGCCGCGGCGGTCGGCAATGCCGTGGCGCACGCGCTCGGCGTGCGCATCCACGACATGCCGCTGACCCGCGACCGGATCCTGAAGGCCCTCGCATGACGCGGATTTATGCGCCGAGAAAGATTCATGCGCTGGAACTGACCGGGTCCGCGTGCAACGCTACCGTCGAATTAACCAGAGGTTTGCCATGAGCCAACTCGAGGTTGCTGAAGCCAACGTCGTGTCCGAGACGAAGCCCTATGTCCCGTCGCTCCAGCGCACGGAAGGGCAGCCGCCCCCGATCGCGGCAAATGGCGGCCTTTCCTACATGTCGTTCGACCGGGACGGCGATGCGGGAACAGCCAAGGCGCTGGAGGATGCGCTCGCCGAGATCGCCAGCGGTGAGAACCAGCGCGTCATCGATATGATCGACAACGCGCCGCCCGGTCCGATCAAGACCCGGTGGGGCCTGGCCTTCCGCGACTACGACGAGTGCGTGAGGTACCTCCGCGAATCGAACAGCCTCAAGGCCCCCGACGGCGGCGTGGCACTCCCGCTCGCCTACACTGTCTATGAGGGGTCGAGCTATTCCATCGTTCCATCCAACGCCATCTGGCGGGACCCCGCACACGCCGACGTCGCGGCGAAGCTGCGCAAGAACGAGGAGGATAACCGGCGGCGCAACCTCTATTTCCCGCAGGTGCTGCGCGACGCGCGACGCATCGGCGAATATTACCCCGGC
>DASXQC010000068.1:0-2327 GCA_036493235.1 Reyranella sp. | reverse complement strand
TCCTGGTGCTGGTGGTGATCGTGATCTTCCTGCAGGACTGGCGCGCGACCCTGGTGCCGGCGACGACCATCCCGGTCACCATCATCGGCGCCTTCGCGGCGATGGCAGCGCTCGGCTTCACCATCAACCTGTCGACCCTGTTCGGCATCGTGCTGGCGATCGGCATCGTGGTCGACGATGCGATCGTGATCGTCGAGGGCGTGGCGCGCCACATCGAGCGCGGCCTGTCGGCGCACGACGCTGCCGTGAAGGCGATGGACGAGCTGTTCGGGCCGGTGGTCGGCATCACCCTGGTGCTGATGTCGGTGTTCATCCCGGCCGCCTTCGTGCCTGGCCTGACCGGCAAGATGTTCGCCCAGTTCGCCCTGGTGATCGCGGCGACCGCCTTCATCAGCGCGGTCAATGCCGCGACGCTGAAGCCGACGCAGTGCGCGACCTGGCTGCGCCCCGCTGTGCCGCCGAGCCAGCGCAACTTCTTCTTCCGCGGCTTCAATGCCGGCTACGACCGCTTCGAGCGCGGCTATGGCTGGCTGATCCGGCACATGGTCGCGCGCAGCGGCCTGATGGTGCTGCTGGCGCTGGTGGTGGCCGGGATCGGCGGCTGGGGCATCGCCCGCCTGCCCTCCGCCTTCATCCCCAACGAGGACCAGGGCTACCTGATGATGGCGGTCCAGCTGCCCGACGGCGCTTCGCTCGGCCGCACCGGCAAGACACTCGAGGAGGCATCGGCGATTGCCCGCAAGGTGCCGGGCGTCAGGCAGGTGGTGGCGATCACCGGCGTGTCGATGCTCGACAACATGGCGCAGCTCGCCAATGCAGGCGTCGCCTTCGTCACCCTCGACGACTGGGGCGTGCGCGGCGGCAAGAAAGGCGAAGACATCCGCTCGATTGCCCAGACCCTGATGCGGGAGACGGCCGACGTGCAGGATGGCCGCGTCATCGTGCTCGGGCCGCCGCCGATCCAGGGCATCGGCAACGCCTCGGGCTTCCAGATGCAGGTCGAGCAGCGCGACGGCAGCTTCGATCTCGCCAAGCTGCAGAGCGCCACCGACGAGGTGATCGAGCAGGCGCGCACCCAGACCTCGATCGCCAACCCGTTCACCACCTTCCGCGCTGGTGCGCCGCACATCGAGCTCGAGGTCGACCGCGCCAAGGCGGAGAGCCTGAACGTCTCGGTCGGCGACGTGTTCTCGACCCTGTCGTCGTATGTCGGCTCGACCTACGTCAACCGCTTCAACAAGTTCGGCCAGAGCCTGCAGGTCTATGTCCAGGCCGATTCGCAGTACCGCGCTCGGCCCGAGGACCTGCTGCTGCTGAACGTGCGCAGCAGCGACAACAAGATGGTGCCGATCGGCTCGCTGGCGACGATCAAGCCCGCCCGGGGCGCGGCGCTGATCAGCCTGTACAACCTCTACCCGTCGGCCTCGGTGCTCGGCGCGCCGGCGCCGGGCTTCTCCAGCGGCCAGTCGCTCGACCTGATGAACCAGGTGGCCAGCCGCGCGCTGCCGCCCGGCACGACCTACGAATGGACGACGATGTCTTACCAGGAGACGATCGTCGGTAACCAGCTGCTCTACGTCTTCATCCTGGCGATCGTGCTGGTCTATCTCTGCCTCGCCGGGCAGTACGAGAGCTGGATCGCGCCGTTCGGCGTCATCCTCGCGGTCCCGCTGGCCTTGGGAGGACCGGCGCTGACGCTCGACCTGGTCGGGCTGCCCAACAACCTCTACACCCAGATCGGCCTGATGCTGCTGATCGCCCTCAGCGCCAAGAACGCGATCCTGATTGTCGAGGTGGCGCGCGAGGTGCGGCTTCGCGACGGCAAGACGATCGAGGAGGCCGCGCTCGAGGCGGCGATCACCCGGCTGCGGCCGATCCTGATGACCTCGTTCGCTTTCATCTTGGGCGTGGTGCCGCTGGTGACCGCGACCGGCGCCGGCGCCTCAGCCCGCGTCTCGCTCGGCCTTTGCGTGTTCAGCGGCATGATCGCTTCGACCTGCCTCGCCGTGCTGTTCGTGCCGTCCTTCTTCACGGTGCTGCAGCGCTTCGAGGAGCGTGGCCAGGCGCGCAAGGCAGCTCGGAAAGCCACGCCGAAAGCCGCTTAGCGCGAAGTTGCTTTTCGTCGAATCGCGCTTGGCGGGAGTCCACAAGAGTCCACTCAGGTGTGGACCGGTTGGATGCCGATTGCACAAGGGTTTCGGGCCAGGAGTCCACGAATCCACCGACTTTGTCCCCCTGAAAAAACACCTCATTCAGGGGCGCGGGCTGAAATGCCGATGCCATCGGGATTTCAGCCCCAAGAGCGACAGCAGGCGCAGCACGATCAT
>DASXQC010000067.1:0-1963 GCA_036493235.1 Reyranella sp. | reverse complement strand
GCTCCGCGGAACAGCAGCTAGCAGAGGCTTCACTTGACTGGCGCTGCCTCCGCGTCATGTTCCATCCATGCGGTTGGTCAGTTTTCGCCATGCGGATGCGTCGAAATTCGGCGCGCTCGTGGACGGCGGTATCGTCGATTTCAGCACGCGCTGGCCGAGCCTGCGCGATGCCATCGCCAACAAGGGTCTCGCCGAGCTCGCCAGCCTGGCGAAGAACGGCAAGCCCGACCTAAAGCTCGATCAAGTCGAGCTACTGCCCACGATCCCGAACCCCGACAAGATCCTGTGTATCGGGCTCAACTATGCGAGCCACGTCGGCGAGGTCGGCCGCCAGCTGCCGACGGTGCCCAGTGTCTTCTCCCGCCTGCACAACACGCTGGTGCCGAACGGCGGCAACATCGTCCGGCCGGCGGCCTCGACCAACTTCGACTTCGAGGGCGAGCTCGCGGTGATCATCGGCGAGCGCTGCCGCCACGTGCCGCGGGCGCGGGCGCTGTCGGTGATCGCCGGCTACAGCTGCTTCCTCGATGTCAGCGTGCGCGACTTCCAGAAGCACTCGGTCACGGCTGGCAAGAACTTCCCGGCCACCGGGCCGCTCGGCCCCTGGATGGTCACGACCGATATCCTGCCCGATCCGCAGAAGCTGACGCTCGTGACCCGCCTCAATGGCGCCGAAGTCCAGCGCGACACCACCGATCACATGATCTTCGATGTCGCCACCATCATCGAGTACCTCTCTACCGTGACCTGGCTGGAGCCGGGCGACGTGATCGCCACCGGCACGCCCGACGGCGTCGGGCTGGGACGCAAGCCGCCGCTCTGGATGAAGGGCGGCGACAAGCTCGAGGTCGAGATTTCCGGAATCGGAGCTTTGCAGGTCAATGTCGTCGACGAGTGAGACGCTCCAGGCGCGGGCCGATGTCGGCTGGCAGCGCGACGCCAAGGTCATCTCGATCGTGGCGGTCGCGCACTTCGTCAGCCACGTCTACATCATGCTCCTGCCGCCGATCTTCCTGCTGGTGAAGGACCACTTCAACGCCAGCTATGCCGAGATCGCCTTCGCCATCACCGCCTACAACATCATGTCGGCGCTGCTGCAGACGCCGGCCGGCTTCCTGGTCGACAAGATCGGCGCGCGAGTCATGCTGACCGCCGGACTGATCCTGAGCGGCGTGGCGATCTGCGTCGCGGCCCTGCTGCCTGGCTACTGGTTCTTCCTGATCGGCTATGCGCTGCTGGGCGTCGCCAACACCGTGTATCACCCGGCCGATTATTCGATCCTGTCGGCGACGATCGACGGCAAGCGTATCGGCAAGGCCTTCTCGATCCACACCTTCGCGGGCTATCTCGGCAGCGGCGTGACGCCGGCCATGGTGATCGCGGCGGTGGCGATCTGGGGCTGGAACGGCGGCTTCCTGGTCGCGGCGGTCCTGTCGTTCGCCGCCGCCATCCTGTTGATGGTGACCGGGAGCGTGCTGCCGCGGGCGCCGCGGAGGACCGCAGCCACGGCCAAGGGCGGCAACGAGGTCGGCTGGAAGCTGCTGCTCTCCGGTCCGATCCTGCGCAACCTGCTGTTCTTCTTCTGCCTCGCCATGGCCAATGGCGGCATCCAGACCTTCTCGGTGGTGTCGCTGGGCGCCATCCACGGCACCTCGGCGGAGGTCGCCAATATCGGCCTGTCGGGCTTCCTGCTGTTCAGCGCCGCCGGCGTGCTGCTGGGCGGCATCATCGCCGACCGCACGCCACATCATGAGCGCGTGGCGGCGATCGGCTTTGCCTGCACCTCGACCATGGCGGTGCTGCTCGGCTGGGTCGACATGCCGGCGGCCGTCCTGATCTTCGTGATGTCGCTGGGCGGCCTGCTGAACGGCATGATCCAGCCGTCGCGCGACATGATGGTGCGCGCCGTCACCCCGCCCGGCTCGTTCGGCAAGGTGTTCGGCTTCGTCACCACCGGCTTCAA
>DASXQC010000066.1:0-8565 GCA_036493235.1 Reyranella sp. | reverse complement strand
GGCAAAGGCACCGCCGGGCGAGATCGCCAGTTCGGCCAGGCTCGACACCACCGCCTGATGCATTCGTGCCGCTGCCGCACAAGAATCCCCGGCCCAACCTCTTGCCCGGCCGGCCTCACCCCCATACATCTTTGTCACAATCCCCCGTAGGGACGCCTGCGGTGCTTCGGGCCGCCTGCGTCCGCTGAATAGGAGGCTAAATTACATGAGTAAGGTTATTGGTATCGACCTCGGCACCACGAACTCCTGCGTCGCCATCATGGAAGGCAAGGACGTTCGCGTGGTCGAGAACAGCGAGGGCGCCCGCACCACCCCCAGCATGGTCGCCTTCGCCGACAACGGCGAGCGTCTGGTCGGCCAGTCCGCCAAGCGTCAGGCGGTCACCAACCCGTCCAACACGCTCTACGCCATCAAGCGCCTGATCGGCCGCCGCTTCGACGACCCGATGGTCGCGAAGGAGAAGTCGCTGGTCCCGTTCGTGATCGACAAGGCGAGCAACGGCGACGCCTGGGTCGACGTCAACGGCCAGCACTACAGCCCGAGCCAGATCTCGGCGTTCATCCTGGGCAAGATGAAGGAGACCGCCGAGGCCTATCTCGGCGAGAAGGTCGAGCAGGCGGTGATCACCGTCCCGGCCTACTTCAACGACGCCCAGCGCCAGGCCACCAAGGATGCCGGCCGCATCGCCGGCCTCGAGGTGCTGCGCATCATCAACGAGCCGACCGCGGCGGCCCTCGCCTACGGCATGGACAAGCGCAAGAACGGCATCATCGCGGTCTATGACCTTGGCGGTGGCACGTTCGACGTGTCGGTGCTCGAGATCGGCGACGGCGTGTTCGAGGTCAAGGCGACCAACGGCGACACCTTCCTGGGCGGCGAGGACTTCGACCAGCGCGTCATCAGCTACTTGGCGGACGAGTTCAAGAAGGAGCAGGGCATCGACCTGCGCAACGACCGCCTGGCGCTGCAGCGTCTGAAGGAAGCCGCCGAGAAGGCGAAGATCGAGCTCTCCAACGCCAAGGAGACCGAGATCAACCTGCCGTTCATCACGGCCGACCAGACCGGCCCGAAGCATCTCGTGATCAAGCTCTCGCGCGCCAAGCTCGAGTCGCTGGTCGAGGACCTGGTGCAGCGGACGCTGGAGCCGTGTCGGGCGGCGCTCAAGGACGCCGGCTTGCAGGCCGGGCAGATCGAAGAGGTCATCCTGGTCGGCGGCATGACCCGCATGCCCAAGGTCATCGAGGTCGTGAAGCAGTTCTTCGGCAAGGAGCCGGCCCGTAACGTCAACCCCGACGAGGTCGTCGCGGTCGGCGCCGCGGTCCAGGCGGCCGTGCTGAAGGGCGAGGTCAAGGACGTCCTGCTGCTCGACGTGACGCCGCTGTCGCTCGGCATCGAGACGCTGGGTGGCGTGTTCACACGCCTGATCGAGCGCAACACCACGATCCCGACGAAGAAGAGCCAGACCTTCTCGACGGCCGACGACAACCAGACCGCGGTGACCATCCGCGTGTTCCAGGGCGAGCGCGAGATCGCTGCCCAGAACAAGCTGCTGGGCCAGTTCGACCTGGTCGGCCTGCCGCCGGCCCCGCGCGGCGTGCCGCAGGTCGAGGTGACCTTCGACATCGACGCCAACGGCATCGTCCAGGTCTCGGCCAAGGACAAGGCCACCGGCAAGGAGCAGCAGATCCGCATCCAGGCGTCGGGCGGCCTCAGCGAGGCCGAGATCCAGAACATGGTGAAGGACGCCGAGCTGCACGCCGAGGAGGACAAGAAGAAGCGCGAGCTGATCGACGCCCGCAACCAGGGCGAGGCGCTGGTCCACTCGACCGACAAGAACCTCAAGGAGTACGGCGACAAGGTGAGCCCCACCGAGAAGGCCGAGATCGAGGGTGCGCTGGAAGGGCTGAAGGAGGCCCTGACGGGCGAGGACGTCGAGGCGATCAAGTCCAAGACCAATACGCTCAGCCAGGCGGCCATGAAGCTCGGCGAGGCGATGTACAAGGCGCAGCAGGCGGAGGGCCAGGCCGGTGGGCCGGGTGCCGCGGGCGGTGCCGGTCCGGAGACGGCCGCGAACGAGGGCCATGGAGCCAAGGGCGGCGGCGAGCACGTTGTCGATGCCGAGTTCGAGGACGTCACGGACAAGAACAAGAAGACGGGCTCGGGCAACTGAACCGGCCCAGCCTGGATAAGGACGAAACGGCCTCCCGCTCCGGCGGGAGGCCGGTTGTTTAGGGACACGGCGCAGGCGGGGGACGCGTAGAGGACCATGGCGCAGGACTATTACGAGCTGCTGGGCGTCGGTCGGTCGGCGAGTGCCGACGAGATCAAGAAAGCCTTCTACAAGCTCGCCATGAAGCACCATCCCGATCGCAATCGGGACGACAAGGAAGCCGAGAAGAAGTTCAAGGAGATCAACCACGCCTACGACATCCTGAAGGATGCCGACAAGCGTGCGGCCTACGACCGTTACGGTGCGGCGGCGTTCGAAGGTGGCAATGGTCCCGGCGGGCCGGGCGGCTTCAACGCGCAGGGCTTCGACTTCGGTTCGGTGTTCGGCGAAATCTTCGACGACATGTTCAACGGCGGTCGCGCCGGTGCGCGCCCCGGCGGACGCGCCGACATGCGCGGCCAGGACCTGCGCTTCAATCTCGAGATCACGCTGGAGCAGGCCTACACCGGCACCGAGGCCACGGTTCGCGTGCCGAGCTCGGTCTCCTGCGAGGCGTGCCACGGCGCAGGTGCCGAACCCGGCTCCAAGCCGCAGCAGTGCCCGACCTGCCACGGCCGCGGCCGCATCCGCGCCCAGCAGGGATTCTTCACCGTCGAGCGCGCCTGCCACGTCTGCCATGGCGCGGGCCAGGTGATCGACAAGCCTTGCAAGGTCTGCGCCGGTCAGGGCCGCGTGCGGCGCGAGAAGACGCTCAAGGTCAGCATCCCGGCCGGCGTCGAGGACGGCACGCGCATCCGCCTCAGCGGCGAGGGCGAGGCCGGCACGCGCGGCGGCCCGGCGGGCGATCTCTATGTCTTCCTGTCGGTGCGCCGGCACGCGCTGTTCGAGCGCGAGGGACCGGACGTGCATTGCCGCGTGCCGATCTCGATGGTGCAGGCGACGCTCGGCAGCTCGATCGAGGTGCCGACGCTCGACGGCAAAGCGGCGCGCATCAACGTCCCGTCGGGCGCGCAAAACGGCCACCAGTTCCGCCTGCGCGCCAAGGGCATGCCGATCATGCGCTCGACCCAGCGCGGCGACATGTACATCGAGGTCACGGTCGAGACGCCGACCAACCTTACGTCCAAGCAGAAAGAGCTGCTGAAGGAGTTCGAGAAGGCCGGCAAGACCAGCCCCGAAGCGGAAGGCTTCTTCACCAAGGTGAAGGAGATGTTCGGCGGCGATTGATGAGCTGGCTTGGCCCCTCGAGCTGGCAGATCATCCTCTCGGTGGCGACACCGGTCGCCGTCGGATTTACGTCGCCGACGACGAGACCGTTGGCATCAAGTGGCTGTCCATCATCGTTCTCGGCGCCTTGACCCAGGTCGCGATCCTGCTGGTCCATGCCGGCAGCCGGCCGGCCGTGCGGGTCAGCGTCTCGTTGTTCACCGTCGCCTTCACTTTCTGCCTGCTGATCGTCGCCATCTTCGACACGCCGTTCGAGGTGACTCTCGCCAACGAGCCGGGCCGCACGTTCCATCAGACCCTCGAGGAGCTCCAGGCCCAGTAATCGCCACCCCGTCCATAAAGTGGAATAGTCCCGACTCTTCGTTTGGGATTGTCGAACACAGGATGGACGGATGGTTGAGCCGAGTCTTGCCGAGACCAGTGCCTTCGTGGCCGTGCTCGAACAGAAAAGCTTCAGCAAGGCTGCGCGATATCTGAACCTGTCGCCGCCGCGTGTCAGCGAGATGGTTCGCCAGCTCGAGGAGCGGCTGGGCGTGCGCCTGGTCGAGCGCACGACGCGCTCGGTGGCGCCGACCCTTGCCGGCGAGCGGCTGCTGGCGCGGCTGCGGCCCGTCCTCGAGGACTATCGGGCGGCGCTCGATCTGGTGAACGATTTTCGCGAGAAGCCGACGGGCGCCGTGCGCCTCACCGTGGCGCCACCGGTCGCCTACCTCGGGCTGGTCGCCACCCTCAGCCGCTTCCTCGTCGAGTATCCCGAGATCAGCGTGGAGATCTCCGCCGACAGCTCGCTCACCGACATCGTCGCCGGCCGGTTCGATGCCGGGATCCGCCATGCCGAGCGGCTGGAGCGCGACATGATCGCCGTGCGCGTCAGCGACGAGATACCCGTCGTGACCGTAGCGGCGCCGTCGTACATCGCACGCCACGGCAAGCCACAAACCCCGCACGAGCTGGCCAGGCATGACTGCATCCGCATTCGGTTCGGCAGCGGCGCCCTCATCTCGTGGCGCCTGCGGCTCAACCGTCGCGTCGTGGAAGTACCCGTCGAGGGACGCTTCATCGTCAACGACGATCGCATGGCAATGCAGGCGGTCGCCGAGGGTGCCGGGCTGCTGCAGGTACCCCGTCTCGTGGTCGAGCAGGAGCTCGCCGCCAAGCGGCTGGTCACCGTGCTCGACGACTACCAGCAACCGCCGCTCGCGGGCTTCTTTCTCTATTATCCCAGCCGCCGGCAAATCAGGCCGGCGCTCAAGGTGCTGATCGACTTCCTGCGCAAGCGCGACAAGCGCTCGGGCCAATCGGCGGGCCAATCCGCGGGTTAGTCGGCGGCGTCGGCGAACGTGCTGCCGGCGATGCGCTCGATGGTGGCCAGGGCTTTGGTGCGGTTGGCGTTGGCGGCCTCCGATCCCATGGCCAGCCCCTCGAAATGGACGAAGGTCACGTCGGTCAGGCCGAGGAAACCCAGCGCGGCCCTGAGATAGGGCTCCTGGAAATCGAGAGCCGCGGCCGCTCCGCTGTTGCTGTAGACGCCGCCGCGCGCCGTCAGCACGAACACCTTCTTGCCCTTGAGCAGGCCCTCGGGGCCCTTCTCGGTGTAGCGGAAGGTGCGGCCGCGCCGCGCCACGTGGTCGATCCAGGCCTTCAGGGTGGAAGGGATCGAGAAGTTGTACATGGGCGCGGCCAGCACGATCGTGTCGGCCGCCTCGAGCTCGGCGATCAGCGCGTCCGACAGGGCGACCGCCGCCTGCTGCCCGCTGTCGTGCTCATTCGCGGGCGTGCCCATGGCGACGAAGGTCTCGCCGTCGAGATGTGGCATGGTCTGCGCCGACAGCGCGCGCTCGACCACCGAGCGATGCGGGTACCGCTTCAGGAAATCGCGGGCCAGCGCGAGCGACTGCGACTTGTCGCCGAACACGCTGGAATGGATCAGAAGGACGTTGCTCATGGTGCGCTCCGTATCGGAATGACGAACGGGGCGAACTTGGGTGCCGCAGCCTCGCGGCATAAGTCGGAATAAAGCGAAAGGGCTCTGCGGCTTTTCCGAATAATCGATCATTGTTCGGGATTGCCACTGAGGGCCTTACGATTAATCGGTATTATCGACCCCAACGGATTGGCGCATCTTCACCGCACCTAACCGCACCCCTCCAGGGAGATCGACAATGGACTCGCTCGTTCAAGACATCGGAACGCGACCCATCATCCACCGCACCTCCGGCCACACTGAGGGCCGGATCACCCGGCTGGTCAGCCCGGGAGACCTGGGTGAGGTGCTGAAGCCGTTCGTCTTCCTCGACCTGTTCGACAATGGCGGACGGCCGTCGCAAGGCTTCGGACTGCATCCGCATTCGGGTATCGCGACGCTGACCTACGTCGCCGAAGGTGGCGTCGGCTTCGAGGACACCAACGGGTCGCGCGGCCTGCTGCCGGCGGGAGGCGTCGAGTGGATGCGCGCCGGGAGCGGCGTGTGGCACGGCGGCGGCAAAGGTGCCCCCGGCCGTACCCGCGGCTTCCAGCTCTGGGTCGCGCTGCCGCCTCATCTCGAGCTCGGACCGTCCGTCAGCCTCTATCAAGGCGCCGACGACGTGCCGGTCGCAGGACCTGCCCGCATCCTGCTCGGCTCCTACGAGGGCGCGAGCAGCGCGATCGCGTCGCCGTCGGACATCAACTACCTCGCGGTTCGCCTCGCGCCCGGCGAACGCTGGCGCTACGTGCCGCCGGCCGGTCACGACGTGCTCTGGATCGCCGTCGGCAAAGGCGCGGTCGAGACGCCGGAGCGGATCGGCCACGGCGAATTGGCGGTCTTCGCCCCCGGCCAGGGCGCCGTCGATTTCACGGCCGAGACGGAGACCGAGTTCATGCTGGGCTCGGCGGTTCCGCATCGCCACGATCTCGCACTCGGCTACTACTCCGTCCACACCAGCGCCGAGGCGCTCTCCAAGGGCGAACAGCGCATCCGGGAGATCCACGCAGACCTCGTCCGGCAGGGCCGGCTGTAGCGCCTTACTCTTCGTCGTCGAAGCGGCCGATCGTCTTCAGGCCTTCGATCCAGGTCTCGCCGTCCTTCTTGATCACAGTGCGCGGCGCCACGCCGCCGTACTTCTCCAGCGCGGCGGCCAGGCGCTCCGAATGCGTCACCAGCCACACCTGCGTGCGCTCCGATGCCCTGGCGATCAGCCGGGCCAGCGGCTCGAGCAGGTCTGGATGCAGGCTGCTCTCCGGCTCGTTGAGCGCGATGAAGGACGGCAGGCGCAGCGACAGCAGCGCACCGGCCAGCGCCAGATAGCGCAGCGTGCCATCCGACAGCTCACGCGCCTCGAACACCCGCTTCGGATAGTCGGGAAACACCATGCCGAACGACGCCGCCTGCTCGGGCATCGGGACATCGAGAATAGCGCCGGGAAAGGCATCCTCGATCGCGCGGTCGAGGTCGACCGTGTCGCGGCGGATGTGGATCAGGGTCGCCAGCACGGCCGCAAGGTTGGACCCGTCGGACGCCATGGTCGGCGTCGCCACCGCCAGGCACGGCCGCCGCAGCGCAGAGTCCTTGTCGGCGCGCAGGTCGTGATAGAAGCGCCAGTCGAGCATCAGTTGCTTGATCGCGTGAATGTCGGGAAAGCTCTGCGGCGCGTCGAACGCGCCGAGCGCCGTCTCGGACGGCAGCAGATCGCGGCTGATCTCGGTGCGCTTGCCGTCGTCGTCGCGCGCCATCACCGAGGGACCGCGCCGCTCCAGGAGCTTGTGATTGCGCCCGCGGTGATGGAACAGCAGCTGCTCTTCCTTCATGTCCGGCTCGAGCGGGAAGGCGCCACGGCCGAGCGGCGGCGGCACGCCGATCTCGATCTCATAGGTGTACAGCACTCCCTCGAGCGCGGGCTCGCCGAAACCCGACGCCAGCGTGATGCGAGGAGATTCGCCGACATGGCGCTTGCCGGCCCACGACGCCGACTGCATGCCACCCTCGGCCGCCAGCTCGCGCGCCAATGTCCCGGCGGCGGATGCCTGCAGGAGCTGCAGCGCGCGATAGAGGTTGGTCTTGCCCACGCCGTTGGCGCCGACGAATACTGTCAGGCGGCCCGTCGGGAAGCGGATCGACCGCAAAGACCTGTAGTGGGCAGCATGAATCTCGCGGACGATCACGTCGCGAGAGTATCAATCCTCCCGACGCAGCGCACCAGATGGCCCTCGGTCGCCGCCGTCAGCGGCGGCGGGGCGGCGAGGCATTTGGGTTCGGCATACTTGCAGCGCGGCGCGAAGCTGCAGGCAGCTGGCGGCTCGGCTAGATCGGGCGGCGCGCCGGGGATCGCCTCCAGGCGCTGGCCGCGCATGCCGCCATGGACCGTCGAGGCAAGCAGGCCGCGGGTGTAGGGATGCCGGGGCGCATCGACCATCTGCTCGACGCCGCCCAGCTCGACCAGCTTGCCGGCATACATCACGCCGATCCGGTCGGAGACCTCGACCGCCACGCCGATATCGTGGGTGACGAAGATCACGCCGAGATCGAGCTCGCGTTGCAGCTCCCTGATCAAGAGGAGCACTTGAATCTGGACAGTGGCGTCGAGTGCCGTGGTCGGCTCGTCTGCCAGCAGCAGGCTGGGATCACAGGAGAGGGCGAGCGCGATCATGGCGCGCTGGCGCATGCCGCCCGACATCTCGTGCGGATAGGCCTTGAGGCGTTGCGCTGGCGAGGGGATGTGCACCAGCTCGAGCAGCTCCCGGGCGCGCTTCCAGGCGTCGGACTCGGACTTGCCGGTATGGCGCTTGATGGTCTCGGCGATCTGATGGCCGATCGTGAAGACCGGGTCGAACGCCGTCGCCGGCTCCTGGAAGATCATCGACACGCGGCTGCCGCGCAGGTCGGCCAGCGCGCCGCCGGTCATGCCCAAGACCTTGTCGCCCTCGAGCTTGATGCTGCCCGACCAGCGCGTGCGGTGCTCGGGATGGAGCTTCAGGATCGAGCGCAGGGTGACGCTCTTGCCCGAACCCGATTCGCCCAGGATACCGAGCGTCTCGCCGCGCTTCACATCGAAGCTGACGCCGTTCACCGCGTGCACGGTGCGATCGGGCGTCACGAAGGTGACGTGGAGGTCCTGAACCGAGAGCAAATTGCTCATGGTGCCCTCGTGTGGCCCGAGCCTTTGATGCGCATGTGGCAGGCCACCTCCTGC
>DASXQC010000065.1:0-4324 GCA_036493235.1 Reyranella sp. | reverse complement strand
GTCGAGCCGATCGGGATGATGATCCCGGTCTTGCTCTTGAGATACTCCTCGACGAACTGCCAGGTCTTGAGCTGAAGCTGCACGGTGAACTCCTCGTTTGCGACAGGATACCATGGAAACCATTGACGTCCTGATCTGCGGCGCCGGTGCCGCGGGCCTCACGCTTGCGATCGACCTTGCCCGCCGCGGCGTCGATTTCCGGCTGATCGATGCGGCCGCGCAGCCGTTCCACGGCTCGCGCGGCAAGGGCGTGCAGCCGCGCACGCTCGAGGTGTTCGAGGATCTCGGCGTCGTCGACCGCATGGTGGCGGCCGGCGGCCCCTATCCGCCACAGCGCGCGCACCGCGACGATGGCAGCGCCGAAGATTCGCCGTTCATGGAGATCAGCGAGTCGACGCCGCGCGAGCCCTACCGCATCCCGCTGATGCTGCCGCAGCACAGGACCGAGGCGATCCTGCGCGAGCGACTGGCCGAGCTGGGCCAGCGGCCGCACTACGGCCACGCGCTGGAGAGCTTCACGCAGGACGACGGCGGCGTGACGGCGGTCGTGAAGGGTGCACTCTGGCGCGTGCGCTACCTGGTCGGCTGCGACGGCGGCCGCAGCACGGTGCGCCAGGCGCTGGACATCGGCTTTCCCGGCGAGACGCTAGGCGTGCGCGCATTGGTGGCCGACCTCGACCTCGAGGGGCTGAGCCGCGATGCGTGGCATCGTTGGAAGGATGGCAAGCCGGAGTCGATGTCGCTCTGCCCGCTGATGGGCACCGACCAGTTCCAGCTCCAGGCGCGCATCCCGGGCGAGGGCGAGGTCGATCTGTCGGCCAAGGGCCTCGAGGCGATGATCGCCGCGCGCACGGGACGCAACGACCTCAGGGTGCACTCGGTGTCGTGGGCGTCGGCCTATTCGATGAACGCGCGGCTGGCCGACCGCTACCAGGTTGGGCGCGTGTTCCTGGCGGGCGATGCCGCGCACACCCATCCGCCGACCGGCGGGCAGGGGCTGAATACCAGCGTGCAGGATTCCTACAATCTCGGCTGGAAGCTCGCCGCAGCGCTGGGCGGCGCGACCGATCTGCTGCCGACCTACGAAGAGGAGCGCCGCCCGATTGCCGCCGGCATGCTGGGTTTGGCGACCAGCCTGCTGCAGGCGGCCCGCAGCGGCGGCGGCATGCGGCGAGGCCGCGACACCCAGCAGCTCGATCTCGGCTATCCCGAGTCGCGCCTCGCGCACGGTCCCAACGCCGGCAACCGCGCGCCCGATGCGCCGGTACGCGGCGCCGCGGGGCAACCCACTCGACTCTTCAATCTGTTCCAGGGCACGCACTGGACGTTGCTCGTGTACGACGCGCCGTCGCCCGTGGCCGCACGTGCCGGCCTGCGCATCCATCGCATCGGCAGCGATATTGTCGATGACCAAGGCTTGGTGCGCGAGCACTACGGCCTCACGCCCAGTGACTGTGTGCTGGTGCGTCCCGATGGCTACATCGGCGCGGTCCAGCGGGAAGCGGCCGCTCTCGATAAGTATCTCGCCGCCCTCGGCCTCACACCTTCGCCGGATCGGTGATCGGCGGCTCGCAGGCCATGTTGCGGCAGACGTAGAGCGCGGGTTTGCCATCGACGAGACCTTTGCCGACAGCCGGATGGTTCGCGGGCAAGGGTGTGTCAGGTGCGAGGCGCCGCACGACCTTGTCGGGCCGGCTCTTGTTGTAGATCGCACGGCGCAGCGCCTCGGTCTCAGGCGCATTGGGATCGCCGACCAGCACCATCTCGGCAGCGCACTGCAACGTCTCGTAGCCGTTGAGGAGCGTCATCAGCGGGAAGAAGTTGCTGTCGAGCTCGCCCGCGAAAGCTGCGACCTGCGCCCGCGCCTTGTCGTGCCAGCGCGCCTCGCCGGTCAGCACCCAGAGCCGCGCGAACACACCGACCAGCGTGCCGTTGCCGGCTGGCACGGCGTTGTCGTGGCAGTGTTTGCCGCGCACGATCAGGTCGGCCGCATCGTCGGCGGTCGTAAAGTAGGCCCCGCCTGACGGATCGGCGAAGTGCTTGTCGAGTACGGCGATCAGCGCCTGCGCCTCGTCGACATAGCGGGTCTCGCCCGTGACCTCGAACAGCGCCACGCCGGCGCGGGCCATGTTGGCGTAGTCGTCGAGCGTGCCGCGGTGCAGCCGCTTCGCAACGCGATGGGAATGGAACAGCCGGCCATCGTCGTCGCGCATTGTGTCCATGATGAAGCGCCACGCCCGCGTCGCGGCCGCCAGCCAGTCGTCGCGCTGGAATACGGCCGAGGCGTTGGCGAGCGCCGCGATCATCAAGCCGTTCCAATCGGCCAGCACCTTGTCGTCCCAGCCCGGCCACACCCGCTTGTCGCGCACCGCCTTGAGTTTGGCGCGCAAGCCGGTGAGGCGCTGTTCCTCCACATCCCTCAGCAGCGCGGGCGCACGATTGCGATGGAGGATAGTATGGTGTTCCCAATTGCCTTCAGCGGTGACGTCGTAGGCTTTGCGGAAGAATGCGCTGTCCTCGGTGCCGAGGACAGAATCGATCTCGGCCGCATCCCAGACATAGAACTTGCCTTCGACGCCTTCGGAGTCGGCGTCGTAGCTCGCCGCGAAGCCGCCGCTCTCGGCCGTCATCTCGCGCAGCACCCAGTCGCAAGTCTCGGCAATGCGCGCGGCATACAGCGGGCTCCCGGTCTCCTGCCAGACGAGACACAGCAGATCGACGAGCTGCGCGTTGTCGTAGAGCATCTTCTCGAAATGCGGGATCAGCCATTCGTTGTCGGTGGCGTAGCGCGCAAAGCCGCCACTGAGATGGTCGTAGATGCCGCCCTGGCCCATGCGATCGAGCGTGATCGTCACGGCATCGGCCAGCTTGCCGTTGCCGCGGTCGCGCAGCCAGCCGCGCCACAACAGCTCGAACACGTAGGGCGAGGGGAACTTCGGCGCCTGGCTGAAACCGCCCCAGCTCATGTCGCATTCCTGGACGATGCGGCCCGCGACCTGGTCGAGCAGGCTGAGCGGGAACATCGTCTCGCCCTGGAACTCCACCGCCTTGTTGACGGCGTGCTGGCGCAGCGCGTTGAGCAGGCCGGCGCGGTTGGTCTCGACGTCCTGCGGTCGCTGGCGAAAGGTCTGGGAGACGCCCTTCAGCACGTCGACGAACGCCGGCCGGCCGTAGCGTGCCGGCGTCGGAAAGTACGTGCCGCCCCAGAACGGCTCACCCTTGGGCGTGCAGAACATGGTGAGCGGCCAGCCGCCATGCTCACCCATGATCTGCAGCGCCTGCATGTAGATCGCATCGACATCGGGCCGCTCTTCGCGGTCGACCTTGATGTTGACGAACAGCTCGTTCATCACCGCCGCGACCTCGAGAGATTCGAAGCTCTCGTGCGCCATCACGTGGCACCAGTGACACGCCGCGTAGCCGACCGACAAAAGGATCGGCCGGTTGGTGCGTTGCGCTTCGGCCAGCGCCTCCTCGCCCCACGGCCACCAGTGCACGGGGTTGTCGGCGTGCTGCAGCAAATAGGGGCTGGTCTCGCGGCCGAGGCGGTTCATGCAGGCTTTTCCCCGAGCGTGCCTTCGCTGTTGATGACCAGAACGCGCGAGTCCTTGCCAAGCTGCAGCGCCGCGACCGCGGCCGGATCGGTACAGACCCGCGCCAATCCGGCGAAGCTCGCGCAGCCCGACGGTCCCGAGGCGATCGCCGGATCGCTTCCGTGCGGATGGGCGAGCAGCTTGCGCGCCGGCAGGACCTGATCCTCGGTGATGGTCATGAACCAGTCGGTGCCGAGGCCGACGACCGGCCAGGTGATCGGCGAGATCTCGCGGCAGGCGAGTCCGCCCATCACGGTGTCGGCGTTGCCGCTCGCAAGCGCCGGCTTGCCGACGCGGTTGCTTTGCAACCAGCAGTCGGCGCTCTCCGGCTCAACGACGATGAACTGCGGCCGCGGTGTGCAGCGCGCCCACAAGTAGCCGATCACCGCCGCTGCGAGTCCGCCAACGCCGGCCTGCACGAACACGTGCGTCGGTCCGGCCGGCCATTGCCGCAGCACTTCCTCGGCCAGCACGGTATAGCCGCGCATTACGTCGCGCGGCGTGTCCTGGTAGCCGTCCCACGAGGTGTCGGAGATGATCGTCCAGCCCTTGGCCAGCGACTGCCGCCGGCATTGCTCGACCGCTTCCTTGTAGTCGCCGTCGATGCGGATCACCTCGGCGCCGCGCGCGCGAATCGCCGCCTCTTTCTCCGCCGATGTGAATACAGGCAGGAAGATCACACAGCGCGTGCCGAACAGCTTGGCGCCGGCCGCGACCGAACGGCCGTGATT
>DASXQC010000064.1:0-7507 GCA_036493235.1 Reyranella sp. | reverse complement strand
GTGTGGACATGGTTACGGACCATCACGGACTATGGCGGCACAGGCATGACAGCGAACCCGGTGCGAAACAAGCGCAGCACGATGATGCAGCCCGTGCTGCGACGCGTGGTGCTCATCCTGCTGCTGGTCTTCGCCGCCCCGATGGCCGCGGCGACGCCGGACGAGCCCGCCGAATCGATCACTCATCACCAATTCTCGGTCGCGGGCCAGAGCGTCGCCTTCACTGCGACAGCCGCAACGCTCGCGCTCAATAACGACAAGGGCGAGCGCCAGGCCGACATCTTCTATGTTGCCTACACGCGCGACGGAGCCAATCCCGACCGCCGGCCAATCACCTTCGTGTTCAACGGCGGCCCTGGCTCGAGCTCGGCCTATCTCCATCTCGGCGCGCTCGGCCCGCGCATCGTGCCGTTCGGACCGGACGGGCAGATGCCCGATGAGGCGGCCAAGCTGGTCGACAATCCCGACCATTGGCTCGATCTCACCGACCTGGTGTTCGTCGATCCGGTCGGCACCGGCTACAGCCGCGCCACCGGCGACGGCAAGCGCTTCCTGGGCGTCAGCGAAGATCTGGAATCGCTTGCGAGCTTCATCGACCGCTATCTCACGGCGGCCGGCCGCCGCACCTCGCCCAAGTACCTTGCCGGCGAAAGCTATGGCGGCTTTCGCGCCGCAAGCCTCCCCCAGGTGCTGGCCGAGGACCACAGCATCGCCATCGCCGGCGTGTTCCTGATCTCGCCCGTGCTCGAGTTCAGCCTGATCGACGCCGACGATCTTGCGCTGCTGCCGGACGTGCTGCGGCTGCCGTCCTACGCCGCCGTGCACCTCGAACAGTCGGGCACGCTAAAGCCCGCCGCACTCACTGAGGTCGAGCGCTTTGCCATGGGCCCCTATCTCACCGCCCTCGCCGCGACGCCGCGCGACGAGGCGGCCCTGCGCGCGATCTATCCCGAGGTGGCGCGCTTCACCGGCGTGCCCGAAGCGGTGATCGCGCAGCGCGAGGGTCGCTTGCCGCTAGGGCTGTTCGTCAAGGAAGCGCGGCGCCCGGACAAGCTGCTGATCAGCCGCTACGACGGCTCGGCGACCGCGCCCGATCCGTACCCCGACTCCAGCCGAACGCGCGGCGATGCGCTGTTCGACGGGCTGCGATCGGTGCTGGCCAACGCCATGACCGGCTACCTCGCCAACTCGCTCGGCGTGCACACCGACCTGCCCTATCGCCTGTCCAACAACCAGGTGGTGCGGCGCTGGAACTGGCGCAGCGGGATCGAGGGCCGCGGCGGCTATCCCGGCGCCACCGATTCGCTGCGTCAGGTGCTGGCCGAGAACCGCAGCTTCAAGGTCGCGATCGCCCACGGCATGACCGACCTCGTCACGCCCTACATGACCAGCCGCTACGTGATCGACCACCTGCCCGCGACCCTGACGAAGGACCGGGTGACTCTCAGCCTGCATCCCGGCGGCCACATGATGTACCTCCGCGCCCTGAGCCGCGTCGGCTTGCACGAGGACGCCGCCAAGCTCTACCCGGCGCCCTAGAACAACGGTGGCCCGTTCATCAGGATAAGGCCGCAGACGATCACTGCCGCGGCGACGATCCGACGCCGGCCGAACGGCTCGCCGAGCAGCAGCGTACCCATCAAGGCGCCGAACAGCACCGAGGTCTCGCGCAGGGCGGCAACGTGGGCCATCGGCCCGAGCGCGAGCGCGTAGATCGCAATGCCGTAGCCGGTGCTGGCGATCGCGCCGCCGATCGCGCCGCGCCACCATTGCCGCCGCAAGTGCGACCAGATGTTCTGCGGCCGCAGCGCGATCGCCAGCACCAGCAGCCACGGCCCTTCCGCCACGCACAGCCAGGCGATGTAGGCCAGCCGATGGGCGGAGTCCGAGCCTGCAGCGCGCACGCCCATGCCGTCGGCGATGATGTAGCTCGCGATGCTGATGCCGGTCAGGACGGCGAACAACGTTGCCAGCCCATGCCGCCTGCCGACGGATGGCTGGCCCCTGAACGGCATCGCCAGTGCCACCAGGCTGCCGCTCAGCAGCGCCACGCCGAGCATGTCCTGGGTCCGGAGGTGCTCGCCGATCAACTGGCCCGACACCAGCGCGACCAGCAGCGGCCCCAGCCCGCGTGCGATCGGATAGGTGTGGCTGAGGTCGCCGTACGAGTAGGCCTTGAGCAGGAACGTGTAGTACGCGAGGTGGATCGCCACCGAGAGCGCCAGGAACTTCCAGGCGCCGGGCTCGATCATCGGCAGGAACGGCACGGCCACCAGGCCCATCACCGTGCCGGTCGTCATGATCACGCCGAAGGTGGCGAGCCGGTCCGAACGGTCGGACTTGAGCAGCGCGTTCCAGGTCGCATGCATCAGCGCCGCTGCCAGCAGCAGCGCCACCACGATCGGCGCAACGACCATCGGCGATCAGCGCGACTTGTAGTTCGAGTAGGTCACCGTCACGCGCACGTGCACCTTGTCGCCCTTGCCGACCTGCGCCTCCTCGTCGGCGCGGATCGACACCGGGAACCAGTACTGGTCGTCGACCAGGGCGCGGATCACCTCGAAGCGCATCGGCGCGATCGGCGTGGCGTTGCTGCGGCCGCACAGCCGCATCACGGAGTCGGCGCTCGCCCGCACCCAGGCGCGGCCCTCGAAGCCGCGGATCTCGCCGGTCGGGTTGCGCGGCAGCACGTCGAACAGCGCGGTGTTGACCTCGCCGACCTTCTGGCGGCCGGAATAGACGATGTCGCCGGTCGACACCCGGTCGGGCGTAAGGGTGAAGGCGTCGCGCAGCGCCTCGACGTCGCGGTCGACGAACTTGATGCGCTTCAGAGTGTTGACCGTCGTCAGGATCGGCTCTCGCCGGGGACCGTTGGCATCGAAGCTCACGATCGAGACCTGATGGTACTCGCCGTCCACCGTGTCACTGGTCAGGGTCTCGATGGTGGCGTCGACCGTATAGCCGTAGTTGCCGAGCGCCTTGGAGAAGGTGGCCTCCTTGACCGACAGGGCGCGGACGAAGTCCTGGGCTGTCATGCGGGTCTCGGCATCGCGATCGATCGGCGGCAGGTCAGCACCGCAGTCCACCTGGGCCCAGACCGGAGCGGCAAGTGCCAGGAAGACGGCAGGAAGGAGGAGAACGCGCAGCAGCATGCCGCCAGTCTAGCGCGGCGGCTCGGCAATCGAGAAGAGGTCGCGCTCGCCCAAGTCGGCGCTGCGGCGGCGCTCGAGCGCCTGGTTGTAGCGGCGCAGCGCGTACTGCTCGGTGAGATAGCCCATCACCTTGTGCTCGGTGGGCGAATCGAGCACCGGCAGGGTCTCGATCTCCTGCTCCTCGAAGCGGGCCAGCGCGGTGCGGACATTCTCGTAGCTCAGCAGGAAGACGTCGCCGTCGCGGGCGAAGTCGCGGGCGGTGCGGGCCGCCACATCGGGCTGCCGGTCCTCGTGCAGCGCGGCGGTGTCGAGCGAGCCGAGGTAGCCCTCCTTGTCCGACACGACGAACACCCGCGTCACGCTGCCCGGCGGATACTTCTCGCGCAGCTCGGTGAGCGGCGTGGTCTCGGGCTCGATCTTGGGGTCCTCGCGCATCAGGCGACCGACGGTGAGATCGGCCAGCCAGCCGATGTCGTGCGGCCCACGGATGCCGACGCCGCGCTGGTGGAAGCGCCAGGTCGAGAATGAGTAGCCGAAGGTGAGCCGCACGATGGTCGAGGCGATCACCACGCCGACCATGACGCCGACCGTGACCGGGAAGTTGTCGGTGCCCTCCAGCACCAGGAACACCATGGTGAGCGGCGAGCCGATGACCGCCGCCGCGACCGACGCCATGCCGACCAGCATCAGCACCTGCTGCTGGACCACCAGGCTGGGCACGAGAAGCCCCAGCACCTCGCCGAAGGTGGCGCCGAAGATACAGCCCAGCAGCAGCGAGGAGCTGAACATGCCGCCGCGGAAGCCGGCACCCAGCGAGATCGCCGAGGCGACCAGCTTGGCGACCACCAGCACGCCCAGCAGCCACAGGGTCGGATCGTGGTCGAACAGGTTCTGGATCGCGCCATGCCCACTGCCCAGCACCTGCGGCACAACGAGCGCCATGCCGCTCACCAGCAGGCCGCCGACCGCCGGGCGCAGCCACTGCGGCATCGGCAGGCGGCGCAGCAGACGCTCGGCCCAGGTGACGCATTGCATGGCGAGGATGCTGTAGCCCGCGGCGAGCGCGCCCAGCAGGGCGAACATCAGGTAGAACCATTGCGGGATCTCGGCGAACGGCCCGATCACGAACAGCTCGGTCGGATGCATCAGGGCGCGCTCGCTGAGCGTCGCGGCGAGTGAGGCGGCGGCGACCGGCGCCAGCGCGCGCACCGAGTAGCCGCCGAGGATCAGCTCGTAGCCGTAGAAGGCGCCACAGAGCGGCGCGTTGAAAGCGGCGGCGATCGCCGCTCCTGCGCCGGCGGCCACGAAGATGCGCTGGTCCTCGCGGCGCAGGCGGAAGTACTGGCCAAGCTTGGCCAGGATGGCGGCGCCGACCTGGCTGTAGCCCGCCTCCATGCCGACCGAAACGCCCGACGCGTTGGACCACACGGTGGCGATCAGGAGCCGCAGGCTGTCGGTCATCGACATGCGGCCGCCGTGCAGCGCATTGGCCTCGATCGGATCGACCACGTCGGTCGGCCGCACGCGGCGCATGATCATGACGCTGATGCCCAGGATCAGCCCGCCGAGGGCCGGCACGATCAGCAGCCGCTGCGGGTCGATACCCAGCCCGCTCGAGAGCGTATGCCCGCCGGAGATGTTGAAGATCAGGGTGTGCGCCACGTCGACCAGCCGGTGCAGGCCGATGGTCGTGGCGCCGATCAGGCCGCCGAAAGCGGCGCAGACCAGGATCTGCGTCGGCTCGTTGGAGCGCAGGCGGCCCTGCAAAAGGAGGAGTCGCCGTGCCTGAGCAAGGCCCAGACGCGGTATCGCAAATTCCATCAGGCTTTCTTTCTACCCCTGAAACGGCGAAAATGCGCCCATGTTGCTTCTGATCGATAACTACGACAGCTTTACCTACAACCTCGTGCACTTTCTGGGCGATCTCGGGGCTCGCTGCACAGTTCATCGCAACGACCAGATCACGGTCGACGAGGCGATGGCGCTGAAGCCGGACGGTATCGTGCTGTCGCCCGGGCCCTGCACCCCGAACGAAGCCGGAATCTGCATGGACCTGATCAAGGCCGCAGCTAAGTCACAGGTGCCTCTGTTCGGTGTTTGTCTCGGCCATCAGGCGATAGGCCAGGTGTTCGGTGGCAAGGTCGTGCGGGCACCAGTGCCGATGCACGGCAAGCTGTCGGGCGTCAACCACAAGGGCCAGAGCGTGTTCGAGGATGTCCCCTCGCCGTTCGAGGCGACGCGCTATCATTCGCTGATCGTCGAGCGGCAGAGCTTTCCGGGCGAGCTCGAGGTCACGGCGCAGACGGGCGATATCATCATGGGCCTGCGGCACAAGAGCCTGCCGATCCACGGCGTGCAGTTCCACCCCGAGAGCATCGCCTCGGAGCACGGCCACAAGATTCTGGAGAACTTCCTCAAGATCGCCGGCGAGCACCCGACGCAGCAGAAGAAACGGGCGGCTTAGTCCGTCCAGGTTCAGCGTCCGCGTCAGGAGACACGATGAGACTATCCCGCCGTTTTGTCGTGGCCGCACCTGCACTGCTCGCCCTCCCCGCTGCCGCCCAGCAATGGCCGGCCAAGCCGCTGCGCATCGTCGTGCCCTTTCCGGCCGGCCAATCGGTCGACATCCTGGCGCGCGTGACGGCCGAGCAGCTCGGCAAGGCGCTGGGTCAGCAGGTGATCGTCGAGAACCGGCCTGGTGCGGCCGGCAGCATCGGGGCCGACGTCGTCGCCAAGGCAGCGCCCGACGGCTACACACTGCTGATGGTAACGATCTCGACGCACGGGATCGCGCCGGCGCTGTACCCGAAGCTGCCCTACGATCCGATCAAGGACTTCGCGCCGATCATCAATGTCGGCCTGACGCCGCAGGTCCAGATGGCCAGCCTGAAGAGCGGCATCACATCGGTCCAGGACCTGATTGCCAAGGCCAAGGCCGGCGAGATCTATTACGGCTCGTCGGGCAACGGCTCGGCATCGCATCTTGCCATCGAACAATTGCGTGCCGCGGCCGGCATCACGCTCACGCATGTGCCCTTCAAGGGCAATGCCGAGGCCTACCTGGCGCTGCAGAGCGGCGACATCCAGATCATGTCCGATGCCATTCCCGGCGCGGTCGGACCGGTGCGGACCGGCAAGGTCAAGGCGATCAGCATCGCCGACGACAAGCGCTCGCCTTACCTGCCCGACCTGCCGACCGCCATCGAACAGGGGCTGCCGGGCGTCGTTGCCGTGGGCTGGATCGGCCTGGAAGCGCCCGCCAACGTACCGCCGCCGATCCTCGACCGGCTGAATTCGGAGATGCGGCGGATCCTCGGCGACCCGGCCGTCGTCGCGAAACTGAAGGACCTGTCCTTCATCCCGGCCGGCGAATCGCGCGAGGCGTTCGCCGCCTACATCGCGGCAGAGATCGCCAAATGGCGTACCGTCGTCGAGACGGCCGGCGTCAAGATCGACTGAAAGACCACTCAGTGGTGATGGTGATGATGCGAGCCGTGGTTCCCCTCGGCACCATCGATCCCGAAGCCGGCGCGCTGGATCGCCCGGGTGATGGCGGGGACATCGGCGCCCGCGGGCAGGCGCATTTCGCCGCTCGCGAGGTCAACGGAGAGCGGCGCGGTGCCCGCACCGGTGGCAGCACGGGTGACGGCCTTGACGCAGCCGTCGCAATCCATGCCGGTGACTTTGAGGATCAGTTCTTCGGCCATGTGATATAGCTACGCGCCCCTCCGGCCAGCCGGCAAGGGGCAAAATGTACTGACATGACATGCACTGGGGTATGACGGTTTGAGCGGCGACATCGACGATTTTCGCGGCCTTCTGGCCAAGGTGGGCAACGGCGAGACGCTCAGCCTCCCCGAGGCCGAGCGGGCGTTCGATATCATGACGTCCGGCAACGCCACGCCGGCGCAGATGGGCGCCTTCCTGATGGGCCTCAAGGTGCGCGGCGAAACGGCCGAGGAACTCGCGGGTGGCGCCAAGGTGCTGCGCGACAAAGTCCAGCGCGTGCAGGCGCCCGCGGGCGCGATCGACATCGTCGGCACCGGCGGCGACCACCACGGCACCTACAACGTCTCCTCCTGCTCGGCCCTGGTCGTGGCAGGCGCCGGCGTGCCGGTGGCCAAGCACGGCAACCGCGCTTTTACCTCCAAGTCAGGCTCGGCCGATGTGCTGAACGCGCTGGGCATCAATCTCGACCTGCCGATCGAGACGCTGGAGAAGTCGCTGATGGTGGCGGGCGTCTGCTTCCTGATGGCACCGCGACATCACAGCGCCATGCGCAATGTCGCCGGCCCCCGGGTGGAACTGGCGCCCACGCGCACCATTTTCAATCTGCTGGGGCCGATGTCGAACCC
>DASXQC010000063.1:0-8076 GCA_036493235.1 Reyranella sp. | reverse complement strand
GGCGGGTACGGCGGCTTCCAGGGTGGCGACGGGCTCAGCAACGGCTGCTCGACGATCGGCATCTCCAAGATGCCGCCGGTCGAGGTGCTGGAGCAGTTCTATCCGATCCTGTTCGAGGAATTTTCCCTGCGTGAGGGCTCGGGCGGCGCCGGCGAATATCGCGGCGGCTTCGGCATCAACTACGCGATCAAGCTGCGCCGCGGCGAGGCGCGTGTGTCGATGGTGATGGACCACGGCCGCACGGGGCCGCAGGGCGTGCTGGGCGGCGACGCGGGCGGCGTCAACACGGTGCAGGTGACGCAGGGCAACCAGACCTACCGGCCGCCACATCTCAGCAAGGACCAGGACATCGAGATCGGCGTCGGCGACGTGGTGCGGGTGCAGACGCCGGGCGGCGGCGGCTTCGGCGATCCGAAGAAGCGCAACCCCGAGGCAATCGCCCGCGATGTCGCGCGGGGCTACTACACCGAGGTGGAAGCGCGCGCGAAGTTCGGCGCGCGGCGGCCCGCCCCTTGATTCGCTTCTTTCGCTGGGGGCGCGCCACTCCAGTGGCGCGTTCATCTCTTGGTCCGGGCAAAGACGCGCTACTGGAGTGGCGCGCGCCCAGCAGAAGACTGTTGGTCGCGATACCGATACTGGCCATGACTGGTCGTGCGCGGGCGCAGCTGAAGCGCCCGGAGATTTCGCCCACGTGGTATCGCGTGCAAGTCGAGGGTAACGCTTTCACCGTCGAAATGCCGGACGTTCCGGACCATCGCCTGATCAACGACGTCTCGGCGCGCGGCACACCGTTCGTGCTACATTCCTACAGCCTCGACTCCGGCGGCAATTCGTTCGTGGCGCAGACCGCGCTCTATCCGGCCGACGTCGACACGCGGCAGCCCAAGGCGGTCCTGCAGGCGGCGCTCGATGCCCGCGCACAAAAGCTCGCGGGCGGCAAGTGGTCGGCTACCAGCTGGCGCGAGATCGACGGCGCCACCGTGGTGGAATCGACCGGCGCGTTGGCCAACGGCAGCCGGTTGCGCCAGCTCTCCGCGCTCAAGGGACCGCGCTTCGTCTCGCTCGCTTTCCTCGGGCCGAACGTCGCCGGGCCCGAAGCCGACCGATTTTTCCGCTCACTGAAGGTCAAATGACCAAACCTCGCATCCATATCCTCGCTCTCGGCGGCACGATCGCCACGCGTCCCGATTCGACCGGAGCCATGCAGATGGGCCTCGGCGCCGACGACCTGGTCGCCGCCGTGCCTTTGCTCAAGAATCTCGCCGAGATCGAGGCCGAGACCGTGTCGCGGGTTGGCAGCCATTCGCTGTCGTTCGACCAGATCCACGAGCTGGCGGCCAAGATCCGCGGGCTGAAGGCCGATGGCGTGATCGTGACGCAAGGTACCGACACGCTGGAGGAGACGAGCTTCCTGCTCGACCTGCTGCTCGACGTCGACGTGCCGGTGATCGTGACGGCGGCGATGCGCAATCCGTCGCTCACCTCGCCCGACGGTGCGGGCAACCTGCTGGCGGCCGTGCGGGTCGCGTCGGATGCCTGGGTGCGGAAGAACGCAAAGACGCTGGGCGTCCTCGCGGTGATGCTCGACGAGGTCTATGCGGCGTCAGATGTGCTCAAGGTCCATCCGACGCGGCTCAACGCCTTTGCGTCGACGCAGACCGGGCCGCTGGCCTCGCTGGTCGAGGACCGTGTCGTGCCGCTCTCGCTGCCGGTGCGGGACGCAGTCGTCGCGGCGCGCAAGAAACTCGCCGGTGCCTCCGGCAAGGCCTCGCCGGTTGCGCTGTTCTGGATGTCGCTCGACGACGATGCGGCGCTGATGTCGATGATGCTCGCGGCGTCCGACCGTGCGGGCTATCGCGGCGCGGTGATTGCCGCGATGGGCGGCGGCCATATCACCGAGCGTTCGGCCGACAACGTCCGTCGCCTCGCCAGGGCGATGCCGACCGTGATCGCGCCGCGCGCCGGCGGCGGCGGGCCGATGCTGCGCCAGACCTATGGCGGACCGAGTGCGGAGATCGAGCTGCGCCGCGCCGGCGTGATCTGGGGCGGTCGGCTGCATCCGTTGAAGGCGCGGGTGCTGCTGGAGACCTGTTTGCGCGCCGGGCTCGACCGCGCCGCGATCACCGAACTGTTCGACGCGTTCGGCTAGGAACAGCGCGCGAGCTTCGCCTCGGCGAAGCCGTGCATGCCGGTCTGCCACTGCAGCGCGACGACCGCGCCCTTGACCGGTTGCAGGAGTCCGAGGGCCAGCCCGAGGATCAGCGGTCCCCACAGCATCGCGTGCACCCAGTAGGCCGGCGTGTAGGCGATCTCGACCCACATCGCGAGCGGCACGACGATGTGGCCGACCAGCACGATCACGAGGTAGGCCGGGAAGTCGTCGGCGCGGTGGTAACGGAACGGCTCGCCGCACTTCTCGCAATGGTCTGCGACCTTCACGAAGGCGCGGAACAGATGGCCTTCGCCGCAGTTCGGGCAGCGGCCAAGAAATCCACGCTTCAACGCCAGTCCGAGGGTCACGCCAGGGTTCATGGGAACTCTCCTGTATGGCCTTGTATATCCAGACAACTAGCCATACAATCAAGAACAAGAGGCACACATTGTATGGATTGGACCCCTACACTCGGTGACCGGTCGGGCCCGGTCTACGAAATCATCGTCGAGGCGCTGGCGACTGACGTCGCGTCGGGCCGGCTGCATCGCGGCGAGCGACTGCCGACCCATCGCGCGCTCGCCCAGGCACTTGGCGTCGACCTCACCACCGTCACGCGCGCCTACAACGAGGCGCGCCGTCGCGGCCTGACCGAGGCGTGGGTCGGGCAGGGCACGTTCGTCGCCGAGAGCGCTGCCCGTGCGCCGCGTGCGGCGGCGGCCGGGATCGAGTTCGACCTGTCGATGAACCTGCCGCCCGAGCCGGTCGAGGCCGATCTCGACGGCCGCGTGGCGCGCGGGCTCGAGGCGCTGCGGCGCGACTACGGCTTCACCGATTTCCTGAACTACCAGCAGGCGGGCGGCAGCGAGGCCGATCGCGGCGTCGCGGCGGACTGGCTGCGCAAGCGCGTACGTACCGCCACGGCGGATCGCCTGCTGATTTTCCCCGGCACGCAGACCGTGTTGATGGGTCTCCTGCTGGCGCTGCTGAAGCCCGGCGACACGCTGCTGGCCGATCCGCTGACCTATCCCGGCATCAAGTCCGCTGCGGCCGCTGCCGGTGTGCGTCTGGTCAGCGTCGAGAACGATCGCAACGGCATGATCCCGGCAGCGCTGGAGGAAGCCTGCAAGCGGCACAAGCCCAAGGCGGTCTATCTCATCCCGACCATCCACAATCCGACGACGCTCACGATTCCGCCGGCGCGGCGCGCCGAACTGGCGACGACGATCCGCAAACGCGACCTGCTGCTGTTCGAGGACGATGCCTATGGCAGCCTCGATCCCAAACAGGCGCCGATCGCCACGTTGATCCCCGAGCGCACCTATCTCGCGGCGACACTGTCGAAGTGCATCGCGCCTGGCCTGCGCATCTCCCTCCTGCTGACGCCCGACCGCGCGGCGGCGGCGCTGCTCGGCAACACGCTGCGTACCGTGGCGCAGATGCCGGTGCCGCTGATGGCGGCGCTCACGCTGCGCTGGCTGGGCGACGGCAGCGCCGACGCCATCATCGCTGCTATCACCTCCGAGGCGGCGGCGAGGCAGAAGCTCGCGGCCCGGGCGCTCGCCGGCCACGACTATGCGGCGCATCCCAAGGGGCATCATGTCTGGCTGCGCCTGCCGGCGGCATGGACTCGCCTGGAGTTCGCTTCTCATGTGCAGAGACAGGGGCTTGCCGTCGTCACCAGCGACGCCTTCACTGTCGACGGCACGCCCGAGCACGCGATCCGCATCGCTCTCGGTGCGGCGCGCACACGGGCCGACCTTGCCAACGCGCTCGACGTCCTAAGTGTCGCATTGAAGTCGCCGGTTGCGGTGTCACGTATCGTCTGAGACTGGCCTTCGGCCGAGGAGACGCCATGTTCGACGCATTCGACGCAACGCTTCTCGCGCGACTGCAGTTCGCTTTCACCGTCTCGTTTCATTTCATCTTCCCGTCCTTCACGATCGGCCTTGCGAGCTACCTCGCGGTGCTCGAGGCGCGGTGGCTGTGGACCGGGCGCGCCGTCTTCCTCGACCTGTTCAAATACTGGGTGAAGATCTTCGCCCTGGTGTTCGGCATGGGCGTGGTGTCGGGCATCGTCATGTCCTACCAGTTCGGCACCAACTGGGCGGTCTTCTCGGACAAGGCCGGCTCGGTAATCGGCCCCTTGATGGCCTATGAGGTGCTGACCGCCTTTTTCCTCGAGGCCGGATTCCTGGGTGTCATGCTGTTCGGCATGAACCGGGTCGGCAAAGGCCTGCACTTCACCGCCACGCTGGCCGTCGCGGTCGGCACCTTTATCTCGGCGTTCTGGATTCTGTCGGCCAACAGCTGGATGCAGACTCCGACCGGATACGCCGTCGCCGCCAACGGGCAGTTCGTGCCGGCCGACTGGCTGGCGGTGATCTTCAATCCGTCGTTTCCGTACCGTCTGGTGCACACCGTGCTTGCCGCCTACCTCACGACCGCATTGGCAGTGGGAGGCGTCGGCGCCTGGCATCTGCTGGCCGGCCACAAGACCGAGGGCACGCGGGTGATGTTCTCGATGGCGATGGGCATGATCGCCGTCACCGCGCCAATCCAGATCCTCGCCGGCGACCAGCACGGCCTCAACACGCTCGAGCACCAGCCGGCCAAGGTCATGGCGATGGAAGGTCACTTCCAGAGCCATCCCGACGGCGCGCCGCTTGTGCTGTTCGGCTGGCCCGACATGAAGGACGCCAAGGTCCTGTATGGGGTCTCGGTGCCCAAGCTGTCGTCGCTGATCCTCAAGCACTCCTTCGACGCGCCGCTCAAGGGCCTCGATACCGTGGCGCGCAGCGACTGGCCGCCGGTGCCAGTCGTCTTCTGGTCGTTCCGGATCATGGTCGGACTCGGCATGCTGATGCTGCTGCTCGGCCTGTGGAGCCTGCTCGCCCGCGTCCGGCACAGGCTCTACGACTGGCCGTGGCTGCATCGGCTGGCGCTGGTCATGGGACCGGCCGGCTTCGTCGCAGTGATCGCGGGCTGGGTGACGACCGAGGTCGGCCGACAGCCCTTCACGGTGTACGGCCTGCTGCGCACCGCCCAGTCGGTGTCGCCGCTGCATGTGCCGGCGGTGGCGACGTCGCTGCTCGCCTTCATCGTCGTCTACTTCATCGTGTTCGGCGCCGGCATCCTCTACGTCCTGCATCTGATGGCGTCGCCGCCGCACGCGGCCGAGCCCGGACCGCGACCCGAGCCGCAGCGCGCAGCCGGCATCACGCCCGCACCCGCGGTCGCATCGGGCGAAGGGAGCACGACATGATCCCCATCGATCTCCCCACCATCTGGGCGTTGATCATCGCCTTCGCGGTGTTCGCCTACGTCGTGATGGACGGTTTCGACCTCGGCATCGGCATCCTGTTCCCGGCCTTCAAGGGCCGCGAGCGCGACATGGCGATGAACTCCATCGCGCCGGTGTGGGACGGCAACGAGACCTGGCTGGTGCTGGGCGGCGGCGGATTGATGGCCGCCTTCCCGGTGGCCTACGGTGTGGTGTTCTCGGCGCTCTACACGCCGATCATCGCCATGCTGCTGGCGCTGATCTTCCGCGGCGTCGCCTTCGAGTTCCGCTGGCGCAGGGCCGAGCACCGCAAGTACTGGGATGTCGCCTTCACCCTGGGCTCGGTGGTGGCGGCGCTCGCACAGGGCATCACGCTCGGCGGCTTGCTGCAGGGCATCGCCGTCAACGGCCGCGTCTATGGCGGCGGCTGGTGGGACTGGCTGACGCCGTTCAGCGTCGCGGTCGGCGTGGCGCTGGTCTGCGGGTATGCGTTGCTCGGGTCGACCTGGCTGATCATGAAGAGCGAAGGCACGTTGCTCGACCGCTGCTATCCGCTGGCGCAGCGCTTTGCCATTGCCACCATTGCCGGCATGGCGGTCGTCAGCGCCTGGACGCCGTTCCTCAGCTATGACTACTACCGTCGCTGGTTCGCTTGGCCGCAGGTCCTGTTCACCGCGCAGATTCCCTTGCTGGTGGTGATCGCCTCGGTCGGCTTCTTCTTCGCGCTGCGCCACCGCCGCAGCTACTGGCCGTTCCTGATTGCGCTCGCGCTGTTCGCGCTCGGGCTGATCGGGCTCGGCATCAGCCTCTATCCCTACGTCGTGCCGCGCTCGATCACGATCTGGGATGCCGCGGCACCGACCCAGAGCCTGATCTTCATGTTGGTGGGCGCGGCGATCATGGTGCCGATCATCCTCGCCTATACCGGCTATGCCTACTGGGTGTTCCGCGGCAAGACCGCCGACGAGGGCTATCACTGATGCCCTCATCGCGGCAGTGGCTGTGGTTCTGGGGCCTGTGGGCCGGCGGCGTCGCGACAACTGCGATCGTCGGCTACACGATCCGGCTGTGGCTTACGTAGGGCGCCCGGCTCAGGTGGTTCGCCGTGTCGGCCGGCAGTTGAAGGCGAGGGGCCGTGCGGAGCCGGTCTCGCGCAGCGCCGCGAGGTCGTCGCGGCCCAGCCATTCGACGCTGGTGTCGGCATAGCGGAAATCGTTGCCGCCGGTCGGTCGGTACTCGGTGCGCCAGGTCTTGTCGCCGAACGTCACCGAGGCGCGGTTCTTGGCATAGACCACGGCCACTTCCTTGCGGCCCTCGCATATGTAGGAGATGCCCATCGGCACGAGATCGTCGGGCGACGGCCGCGGGATCGATGTCCAGGCGGCGGTCTGCCCGCCGTGTGTACAAGCACCGAGTGTGCAGGCGCCCAGCATCGTCAGCCCGATTGCGGCAATCGACAATCGGCGCTTCCTGCGGTTTGCTCCCGGCTCGACTTTCATTGGCCGGAGCTTATCCGGCCGGATCGAGGGGGCAACGTCACAAATGCCACACGTCAAACTGCGCGACGGCGCGGAACTCTACTACGAGAAACATGGCAACGGCCCACCGCTCTTTCTGGTGCCCGGATTGGGCGGCGACGGCAGATGGTGGGGTGAGAATGTGGCGAAACTCGCGAGCAAATTCACCGTCGTCGTGCACGATCACCGCGGGACGGGCCGCAGTACGCTCTCGCGCATCACCTACAGCGTGGCGCAGATGGCCGACGATGCCCTGCAGCTGATCGAGGCGCTGGGCTTCGAGAAGGTCCACTGGTGCGGCCATTCCACCGGCGGCGCGATGGGCCAGGTGCTGGCGATCGAGCATCCGGCGCGGATCGACCGGTTGGTGTTGAGCGCGACCTGGGCCAAGACCGACGCCTTCTTCCGCCGTCTGTTCGAGGTGCGGGCGCAGGCGCTGAAGGAACTGGGGCCGGCGGCCTACCAGAGAGGCAGCGCGCTGGCGCTGAATTCCCCGTCCTGGGTCCGCGACCACGATGCCGAGCTCGCGGCGATGGAGGCCAAGGCTAACGAGACCATTCCGGTGCCCGAGATCGTGCTGTCGCGTATCGCCGCGATCGTGGCGCATGACCGGCGCGAGCAGCTGCAGAAGGTGCGCTCACGGACGCTGGCGATCGTCGCCCGTGACGACATGGTGACGCCTCTGTATTTCACCGAGGAATTGGTACGCTTGATCCCCGACGCGCGGGCCTATGTGCTGCCGGACGGCGGGCACTTCTATCCGCACGTGCATGGCGACGAATTTCGGCGTGTAATGACGCAATTCCTGCTGGAGAGCTGAAAAGATGGCTGCAAACATCGAGCCCAAGATCGCCGCGGCGTCGGCCGAGCTGACCGCGATCCGTCGCGACATCCACGCCCATCCCGAATTAGGCTTCGAGCAGGAGCGGACCAGCCGCATCGTCGCCGCGAAGCTCAAGGAGTGGGGCGTCGAGGTCACCACGGGCATCGGCAAGACCGGCGTGGTCGGCACGATCCGCGTCGGCAACAATCCCAAGGCGATCGGTCTGCGCGCCGACATGGACGCGCTGCCGATGGACGAGCACAACACGTTCGATCATCGCAGCACGCACAAGGGCCGCATG
>DASXQC010000062.1:0-1878 GCA_036493235.1 Reyranella sp. | reverse complement strand
CCGTGGCGGCGCGCCCGCAAGAACCTCGGCCTGATGCTGCGCGAGGGCATCCTCAAGGAGAACATCGACGGCGAGGCGCTGCTGTGGGCGCACAACCGCCTGCTGCCGCGCACCGAAGAGCGCAAGATCATGATGGTGATCTCTGACGGCGCGCCGGTCGACGATTCGACCTTATCGGTCAACCCGGGAAATTATCTCGAGCGCCACCTGCGCGACGTGATCGACTGGATCGAGACGCGCTCGCCGGTCGAGCTGATCGCCATCGGCATCGGCCACGACGTCACGCGCTACTACCGGCGCGCCGTCACCATCGTCGATGCCGACCAGCTGGGCGGCACGATGATGGAGCAGCTCGCCTCTCTGTTCGACGAGGAAGACCAGAAGGACGCCCGCGCCGCTCGTGACGGCAAGCGGGTCGCCCGCGCCCTCAGCAAGGCGACCAAGGGCGGCGGCGGCAAGCGCGCCGCCTGATCGCAAACGCTGCCTGATCGCACCCGGAGTGCGGTCGGGAGTGTGCTAGAAGGGCGCGCAATGCGCGCCCTTCGCTCCTTTCTCTTCATCTGCCTGCTGATCGCCGCCTGCACCAGCGGGCCGCCGACCACGCCGGTCGGGGCGCAGCCGGTCGCGCTCGATATCCGCTCGCACTCGGTGCCGCTGAAGCTCGACCAGCCCGACCTGAAGCAGCTGGGCAAGCTCTTGTGGCGTGGCGGCATCGCGATGACCGCGAACTCGCCCAACTTCGGCGGCTGGTCCGACCTGCAGGTCTCACCCGACGCCAAGACGCTGGCCTCGATCTCCGACGTCGGCAGCTGGCTCACGGCGGCGATCGAGTACGACGGCGAGGGCAACCTGATCGGCCTGAAGGACGGTCGCATCGGCTCGCTGCTCGGGCTCGACGGCAAGCCACTGGTGCAGAAGGATCGCGCCGACGCCGAGGGCATGGCGCTGTTGCCCGACGGCACGTGGCTGGTCAGCTTCGAGCGCCATCACCGCATCTGGCACTACCCGACGCTCGACGGCACGCCAACGGCGATCAACCTGCCCGACGACTTCAAGCGGCAACCCTGGAACGGCGGCGTCGAGACCATCACCGCCCTGCCCGACGGCCGCCTCATCGCGATCAGCGAGGAGTACGAGGTGTCACCGGGCCTGCTGGCCGGCTGGCTGGGCCAGCCCGTCGGCAAGGATCGCTACACCTGGCAGAGCTTCCGCTACACCAAGATCCCCGACTTCAATCCGACGTCGATCCGCCCGCTGCCCAACGCTGGTCCCAATGGCGGCTTCGTGCTGCTGGAGCGCGCGTTCGACATGGTGCACGGCGTCCGTATCCGCATCCTGACGGCCGACGCAGCAGACTTCCGGCCCGGCAATGTCGTCACGGCGCACGAGATCGCCCGGCTCGCCTCGCCGCTGGCAGTCGACAATCTGGAGGGGGTTTCGGCCACCAAGGGCCCGCGCGGCGAGACGCTGCTGTGGCTGATCTCGGACGACAACTTCAACGCCCTGCAGCGTAACCTGCTGCTGCTGTTCGAGCTGACGCCGTAGGCAGCAAAAAGCCCTCGGCTTTCGACCGAGGGCTCGGATCGGCGGGCTCGGGAAGCGGCTAGGCCGCCGCCTTCGCATCCTTCTTGGCCTTGGCCGAGGAGACCCGGCGCTTCAGCGCCATCATCTCGGGGCTGAGCTTGCTGTCGTTGGTGCCCAGCAGGTAGGCGTCGATGCCACCATTGTGCTCGATCGTCTTGATGCCGCGCGGGGTGAGCCGCAGACGGACGGAATGGCCCAGCGCATCCGACAGGACCGAGGCGACCTGCAGGTTCGACATGAACCGGCGCCGGGTCTTGTTGTTGGCGTGGCTGACATTGTTGCCGTACTGGACGG
>DASXQC010000061.1:0-20818 GCA_036493235.1 Reyranella sp. | reverse complement strand
CGGCCTCGAGAAGCGCGGCTATACCCGCGCCACGACCTCGCAGAAGTGCGTGCGCGCCGGCGGCAAGCACAACGACCTTGAGAATGTGGGCTACACCGCGCGCCATCACACCTTCTTCGAGATGCTGGGCAACTTCTCGTTCGGCGACTACTTCAAGGAAAACGCGATCGAGTTCGCCTGGAATCTGATCACCAGGGAATATGGCCTCGCCAAAGACCGGCTCCTGGTCACGGTCTATCACGACGACGACGAGGCGGCGGGACATTGGAGCAAGATCGCCGGCCTGCCCGAGTCGAAGATCATTCGCATCCCGACATCGGACAATTTCTGGGCGATGGGCGACACCGGTCCGTGCGGGCCCTGCTCGGAGATCTTCTTCGACCACGGCGAGGGTATCCCCGGCGGCCCGCCGGGCAGCCCCGACCAGGACGGCGACCGCTTCATCGAGATCTGGAACCTGGTCTTCATGCAGTACGAGCAGGTGACCCGGGAGCAGCGCATCGACCTGCCGAAGCCGTCGATCGATACCGGCATGGGGCTGGAGCGCATCGCCGCGGTGCTGCAGCACAAGCACAACAACTACGACATCGACCTGTTCCGCTCGATCATCGAGGCGGTGGCGCACGAGACCGGCGTCAGTCCGGACGGCCCGCAGTCGGCTTCGCACAAGGTGATCGCCGACCATCTGCGCGCGACCTCGTTCCTGATCGCCGACGGCGTGCTGCCGTCCAACGAGGGCCGCGGCTACGTGCTCCGGCGCATCATGCGCCGCGCGATGCGCCACGCGCACATCCTCGGCGCGCAGGACCCGATGGTCTACAAGCTGGTGCCGACGCTGGTGCACGAGATGGGCGATGCGTTCCCCGAACTGGTGCGCGCACAGCCGCTGATCACCGAGACGCTGAAGCTCGAGGAGACGCGCTTCAAGAAGACGCTCGGCACCGGACTGAAGCTGCTCGACGACGAGACCAAGGGTCTGGGCGCCGGGGGCACTCTGAAGGGCGAGGTCGCCTTCAAGCTCTATGACACGTTTGGCTTTCCGCTCGACCTGACGCAGGACGTGCTGCGCGCGCGTGACATCTCCGTCGACACGGCAGGCTTCGAGAAGTCGATGGACGAGCAGCGCGCCAAGGCGCGTGCGGCGTGGGCGGGTTCGGGCGAGACCGCAGACCAGGCGATCTGGTTCGACGTGCGCCAGAAGGTCGGCGCCACCGAGTTCCTGGGCTATGACGCCGAGAAGGCCGAGGGCAAGGTCGTGGCGATCGTGCTCGACGGCAAGGAAGTGTCGTCGCTAAAGCCCGGCCAGAAGGGCTGGCTGATCGTCAACCAGACGCCGTTCTACGGCGAATCGGGCGGCCAGCAGGGCGACACCGGCCGTTTCGTCGCGGCGGGCGGCGAGGCCGCGATCGTCGACGTGCAGAAGATGGTGGGCGATCTCTGGATCCATCACGCCGACGTCGACAAGGGCGAAATCAAGGTCGGCGACGATGTCGTCATGACGGTCGATCCGATCCGCCGCGCCCAGCTGCGCGCGCATCATTCGGCGACGCATCTGCTGCACGAGGCGCTGCGCCGTCATCTCGGCAAGCATGTGACGCAGAAGGGCTCGCTGGTCGCGCCCGACCGGCTGCGCTTCGACATCAGCCATACCAAGCCGATTTCGGCCGAGGAGCTGCGTGCGGTCGAGGACGAGGTCAACGAGCGCATCCGGCTGAACAGCGCGGTCGAGACGCGGCTGATGACGCCGGAGGAGGCGATCGCCGCCGGCGCGATGGCGCTGTTCGGCGAGAAGTACGGCGACGAGGTGCGCGTGCTGTCGATGGGCGGCAAGGACGGCGAGACCTACTCGGTCGAGCTGTGCGGCGGCACCCATGCGCTGCGCACCGGCGACATCGGCCTTTTCCGCATCCTCGGCGAGGGCGCGGTGTCGTCCGGCGTGCGCCGCATCGAGGCGGTCGCGGGCAACGCGGCCGAAACGCATGTGCGCCACCAGATCGACCTGCTGAACCAGGCGGCGTCGGTGATGAAGGTGCGGGCGGAGGACCTGCCGACGCGCCTGCAGGCGCTGATCGACGGCCAGCGCAAGCTCGAGAGGGATCTCTCCGAGGCGCGCAAGGCGCTGGCGCTCGCCGGCAGCGGCACGGGCGTCAGCGGTGGCGCGCCAGCCGACGAGGTGCGCGAGGTCGCCGGTATCAAGCTGATCGGCCGCGTGCTGAACGGCGTGCCGGGCAAGGACCTCAAGGGCATGGCCGACGAATTCAAGAAGAAGCTGGGCTCGGGCGTGGTCGCGCTGATCGGCATTGAGGAGGGCAAGGCCTCGGCCGTGGTCGGCGTCACCGACGATCTCGCCAAGACGGTGAGCGCGGTCGAGCTGGTGAAGGCCGGCGTCGCCAAGCTCGGCGGCAAGGGCGGCGGCGGCCGGCCCGACATGGCGCAGGGCGGCGGCCCGGATGCGACCAAGGCCTCGGAAGCGCTGCAGGCGATCGAGGCCGCGCTGGGCGGGGCCAAGTGATGCGCGCCGGGATGCACAAGGTTGGCGCGCTTTTCCTGGTGTTGTTGCTCGCCGCTTGCGATCAGCAGGCGCAGCAGCAGACCAATGCCAAGTCGAGCGGCGATGCCGAGAAGTATGCGCGCGACAAGGAGCTCTGCCGCTCGACGGTCGACGACTACATGAAGGAGCGGCGCAACATCGACGATTCGCGCCGCGAGGTGTTCCGCGGCGACTACGATCGCTACGGCCGGGGCGACCTGCCCGAGACGATGGCGAACTACGGCGAGAACCGCAGCAGCGACCGGCTGATCGAGCGCTGCATGGAGCAGCGCGGCTGGCCGGCGGCCCCCAAGCCGTGGTGGCAGAAGATCGGCAGTTAGAATGGAGGAGGCCCGCCGGCGCCTCGGCTCCCGATCGGTCAAGCTCGCGGCGGTCGCCGCCCTGCTGATCTACGCGGTGGCGATGCTCTGGCCGTACCTCGTGGCCACCCTGGTGCGCGGCTCGGCGGTGACGGCCTGGACCAATCTCGCGACCGCGCCGATCCAGGGCCGCGCGCCCGCGAAGCTGCCGCCGCCCGGCACGACGGTCGGTAGCGACGGCGTGCTGATGGAGATCGTCAACGACCGGCTCGACGACGGGCCGGTGAAGCTCGCCGAGGCGGGCCTCGTGCGCGCGCAGGCCGCCGTCGCCTCGGCCCAGGGCTACCTCGAGGCGATGCAGGAACTCGACCGCGACCGCCGCGCGCTGATGAAGCAGAACGCCGCGCACTACCGCACCGAGCTCGACGCCGAGATCGCCACGCGCGAGGCGCGGGTCGGCATGCTAACGACCCGGGAGAAGGCGGCGGCGTCGCTCGCCACGCGCTCGCGCGGCGTGTCGGAAAGCGGCTACCGCTCGCGCGACTACCGCGACGACGCCGACATGCGCCTGTCCGAAGCCGACGCCGAGCTAGAGGCCGAGCGCCATGCGCTGGAGCGGCTCAAGAGCCGGCGCGCGGCGTCCGACCAGGGCCTGTTCCTCGGCGCCGACGGCGGCAGCCTCGACTGGGCCTACGCCGACCGGCGCGACGCCAAGACCGAGGTCAAGCGCGCCCGCCTGCAGCTCGAGCAGGCCGACTCCGGCGTGAAGGTGGCGCAGCAGACACTCGACGCCGCCCGCGAATCCTATCGGCTGCTGCACCGCGCGCCGGTGCCGGCGCCGGCCGGTGCGATCGTGCGCAGCGTCATGGTCGGCAACGGCGCCACGGTCGGCGTCGGCAATCCGGTGGCCAAGTGGATCGACTGCCACGAGCTGTTCGTCGATGCGCCGGTGTCCGATGCCGCCCTGCCGCTGATCGCGGTCGGCAGCCGGGCCGATGTCATCCTCGAGGGCGAGAGCCATTGGCGTCATGCCCGCGTCGCCCAGCAGCGCGGCGCCGCCGAGACGGTCGGCGCGGCCGACCTCGCGGCCGTCGCCAAGGGCCGCCAGCCGGGCGACGGCCAGGTCCTGCTCAAGCTCGAGGACGAGCCGCCGGCCTTCACCGTCTGCCCGGTCGGGCAGGCGGCTTACGTGCACTTCCCGAGTGCCGGCGTGCTCGACGTGCTGTTGGCCCGCGTCGGCCTGCGCTGACCATGGCGGCCGCCACCCTGACGCCCACACTCACAGCCGAGCAGCGCGGCCGCGAGCGGGCGCTGATCCTGGTGGCGCTGCTCGACGGCACCTTGGTCTGCCTGCTGCTCGTGGTCGGCGTGCTCGGCGGCTCGCTGACCTGCGTCGCCGAGGCGCTGCGCGGCGGGCTGGTCGACCTGATCGCGCTGGTCTCGCTGTTCGTGATGCGCCGGCTGCACCGCGGCACGCTGACCGGCTTCGAGTTCGGCACCGGCAAGATCGAGCAGCTGTGCAGCCTCACCATCGCCGCCGCTTTGGCGGTCAGCGCCGTGTGGGTCGCTCATGACGCGGTCGCGCTGCTCCTATCGGAGCGCAGCGATGCGACGCCGCTCGCGCTGACACTTGCGGCCGTGACTGGCGCGCTCAATGTCTGCATCAATGTCATCGCCTGGGACGAGGTGCGACACGCAGCGCGTGGCCGGCCGTCGGCGATCATGTACGCCCAGGAGCGCTCGCGCTGGACCAAGCTGCTGTCATCGCTGACCGTGCAGGTCACCATGACGCTGGCGGCGATCGCCAAGGACCCGATGCTGGCGGCGATGGCCGACGCGGTGGGCGCGCTGCTGGTCTGCGGCGTGATGGCGATCGCGGCGAAGGACCTGTTTGCCGAATCGCTGCCCGACCTGCTCGACCGCTCGATGGACCGGCTCGCGCGCCCGGCGCTCATGCAGGCGATGGAAATGGTGCCGGGCTTCGCGCTCGCGGGCTTCCGCTCGCGTGGCACGGCGCGGGCCTTCGTGCTGGAGGTGATGCTGGCCTGCCCGGCCGGCACCGAGGTGCGGGCGCTCGCCCAGTCCGAGCGCCGGCTGGCGACCGAATTGCGCCGGCTGCTGCCCGACGTCGAGCTGTCGCTGGTCGTGCGGCCGGCCGAAGCGGCCTGAGGAAGCGCAGCCGCCCGCGAGTTGCCTTCAAATTGCCGGCGCGCGGACGCGAGGCGACGGTCAAATGGCCAGTCGACAATCAGGAGGAATGCCCGTGGTCCGCAAAGCTCTGGTCGCCGTCGCTCTTCTGCTCGTGAGCGGCTGCGGCTCGCCATCCCCGACCGCCGATCCGCGCGCCGACCAGATGGCCAAGGGCTTTCCGACGCCGGAGCCCGGCAAGGGCGCGCTCTATGTCTATCGCAGCGGCTTGATGGGCTTTGCCCGGCCGATCAACGTGCAGGTTGTCGGCGGTGCCACGGCGTCGCTGCCGCATAACGGCTACATCCGCCTCGAGGGCCCGCCGGGCCCGATCGAGATCGACTGCAAGGTCGGCGACAAGACCAACGCCGGCCAGATCGAGATCGGCGAGGGTCGCACGCGCTTCGTCGAGGTGTCGATGAAGGTCACTGCGTTGATGCCGGGCTGCGAGGTCGCCGAGGTGGCGCCCGAGCAGGGCCGCAACGCCGTGCTCAGTGGACAGCGGGTCGACGTCCAGTAGTAACCATCTCCGCGACCGGCTCATCGACCACATCCGTGAATTCCTTGAGCCGGATCTCGGCCAGAGCGACGAACTCGCCGCTCGGATATTTGTCGAGATAGGCCTGCATCGACTCGGCGTTGTCGAGCTCGCGCACCGACTCCCAGAAGGCGAGTTCGATCTCGCGCTCGGCCGGATCGCGCATCGCGCCGCTCGATTCGAGCAGCTCGGCCAGACGGGCGCGGGCGAGCGGCGTGAAATTGCCCTCCGGATATTGCGTGAGATAGGCCTCGTAGTCGGCTGCGCGCACGCTGTCCTTGATCGAGTCCCAGAAGACCAGCTCGACCGTCCTGGGATCGGGCGCGGATGCGGGCGCCGGCGGTGGTGTCGGCACTCTGACCACTGGCTCCGGCTGCAGGGCGATCGGCGGCGGCGGCGGCTCGGGCTTGCCCTTGCGCGGCAGCAGCCGGAAGCAGCGCACCGGCTGGGCGATGTTCTTCACCGCCTGCTCGCCGAGATCCTCGAACTTATGCGCCACCTTATGGCGGATGTGGTCGCGCACCCCGCGTGAAATGCAAATGCCGCCCGGCTTGGCGAGGCCCTCGAGGCGGGCGGCGATGTTGACGCCGTCGCCGAAGATGTCGCCGTCCTTCACCATCACGTCGCCGACATTGATTCCGATGCGGAACTGCAGCCGCCTGGCTTCCTCGATCGGCTGGTTGGCTTTGGCGAGCTCGCGCTGGATCTCGATGGCGCACTCGATGGCGGAGAACACCGAGGCGAACTCGGCCAGCACGCTGTCGCCGGCGGTGTTGAAGATCCGCCCGCCGTGCTGGGCGATCAGCTCATCAGTTATGCTACGATGTGACGACAGGATCGCGAGGGTTCCCTCCTCGTCGATCTCCATCCTTCGGCTGTAGCCTTCGACATCGGCAGCCAGGATGGCGACGAGTTTTCGTTCGAGGGAAGGGGCTTCCATAACCAACCTAACGGCGGGAAGGCCGCCTTGGTGTCCGCGGAAACCAACAAATTTGTGCTACGATCCCCGACTATGAGGCTGATTCTCTGCATCCTTTTGGCGATTGGCTGCCTTGCAGGAAACGCTTGGGCGGCCGACGAGCTGGTCTCGGTCCGGTCGACCGATGCCGGCTCGGTTGCCTACGTTCTGACCACCGGCGGCGGCACGCCGACCTATGCCGTCATCCTGATGCCGGGCGGCAACGGCATTCTCGATCCGAGGATGACCAACGGCCGGTTGAGCCTGCGCGCCAGCGGCAACTTCCTGATCCGCTCGCGCGCGCTGTTCGCCGCGGGGCCGTTCGTCGCCGCCTCGACCGACGCCACGACCTCGCCCGAGCGAATCCTGGCGATCGCCGGCGACCTGCAGAAGCGGTTCGGGCCGTTGAAGGTCTACGTCGTCGGCACCTCGCGCAGCACCGAATCGACCATGGCCCTGGCGGCGCCGCTCGACGGCAAGGTGGCGGGCTTCGTGCACTCCTCGTCGATGAGCGCGATCTCCGGCTTCGACACGCGCCCCTTCAAGAGCCGGCATCTGATCGTGCTGCATCGCGGCGATGTCTGCCGGGTCACCTTGCCGACAGCGGGCGAGGCGTCGCACCGCAAGTTCGGCACCGAGCTGATCGAGATGGACGGCGGCAAGGCGACCGGCCCCGACTGCGAGGCCTTCTCGCACCATGGCTACAACGGCATCGAGGCCGAGACCGTCGAGAAGATCAAAGCCTGGATCGTCGCCGGCCGGTAGGTCAGCTCCGGTAGGTCAGCCGAGAAACGTGTTCTCGGGATCGCCGTTCAGCATCACCTTGCCGACCGTCTCGAAGTGCGCCTCGCGCGACTGGATCTGCTGCGACAGGGTGTGGATGTCGCGGAAGCGCCGCTCGAACGGCGTGCCGAGGAAGATCGCCGAGGTGCCGGCCGCCTTGTAGACGGCGTCGGTGACGTCGAGCGAAACGCGGATCGCCTGGCTGCAGCCCAGCCGCACGCGTACCCGGTCGGCCGAACCCAGCGGCGCGATGTCGTCGGCGCCGGCCCAGCACTCCTTGAGGATGTCGACGAGATAGGCGCGTGCCGAACCGAGGGACGCCTCGTGCCGCGCCACCAGCGACTGGATCACCGGATTGTCGGCGAGCCGCGCCATGGCGCGCGGCGTCTTGTCGACGGCGAGCGCCATGAAGGCCTCGTGCATGGCGCGGGCGATGCCGAGCGCCACGCCGGCGACGCCGATGGCGTAGAGGCCCTGCGTCGTGAAGGCATAGAGCGGGCCGCGATCGCGCCGCAGGGTCGGGTCCTCGCGCGTGCCGGAGAATTCCTCGGGCACGAACACGTCGTTGATGGCGTAGCCTTCCGACGCCGTGCCGCGCATGCCGAGCGTGTTCCAGTCGCGGATCGGCGTGGTCCTGTCCTTGGGCATCAGCAGGGTGCGGACCGTCGGCCGGCCGAAGCGGTTGAGCCGTAGCGATCCGTCGGGCTCGACGACGTTGCAGTGCGCGCCCATCCAGTTGGCCTGGCGCGAGCCCGAGGCGAAGTGCCATTCGCCGGTGACCCGGTAGCCGCCGGGGGTGGCGATCGCGCGATGCTGGGTCGGCGGGCCCCAGGCGATCAGCCCGCGCGGGTCGCCGTAGATCGTGCGCGCCGCCTCGATCGGGATGTAGGGCGCGATCAGCGCCGAACTATTGGCGACGAAGGTGTTCCAGCCGACCGAACCGTCGAAGCTCGCAATCTCCTCGACCGCCCGCAGGTAGGTCCACGGCTCGACCTGGTCGCCGCCCACCGCGCGCGGCAGCAGCATGCGGAAGAGCCGCGCCTCGTGGAACTGGGTGAGCAGCGGTTCAGGGATCTCCTGGGTGCGCTCGATCGTGTCGGCGGCGGCGGTGAGGTTGGGTCCCAGGGCTCGGGCTTTGGCCACCGGGTCGGGCTTGTTGGCGACGGGCAGGGTGGCAACTGTGCTCATACGAGGAACGCTCCGCAGGCTTACTGCGGAATTGGGCACCCCTCGCCGGGCGCCTGTCAACGAAAACGGCCGGCCGGATCGCTAGCCGGATCAGTACTGGCGAAGCGCCGACGTGTTCGCGGGTTCCGGCCACGGTGTGGTGGGCTCGCAGTCACCCCTGGAGGAAAGGCGCTTGCGATAGTCGAAGGCGGGACGCAGCAAGGCCTGGTCGATCACCGGCCCGTTGTCCTGCGGCGGCTGGTGCGCCTGGTGCCAGGACTGCACAGCGGTCGCTGCTCCGAAGGTGAAAGCCACCCCGAAAACGAACATAAGAGCGCCCACCAAGATGTGGTTCACACTCCAAGCTCCTAGTCTCGGCAGCCTGTCCCACACAGGCTCGGGCGGCCAGTCCCACACCAGCCGCCATGCATTCATAGAAGCTTTGCGCCTGAAACGCAAAGGGACCGATCAACGCCTTGTCTGGCAGGACGTTGCAAGCGGCCCTGCAGGTGGTCGTGGAAGACTTTGTGGATAGCGCGGATGAACGGTGCGATTCCGGCCGATCGGCACCGCCGGCAAACGAAAAAGGCGGCCCGCAAGGGCCGCCTTTTCCTCAGTTCTCGGATCGTCAGATCGCCTTAGGCCGGCGGAGTGAAGGGACGGCCGGGCCAGCGATAGCCAGGCGACGGCAGCGGGATCTTCGTCCTGATAAGCGCATCCTCGAGAGTCGGGATGCCTTCGGCGTAGTTGCCCGCTTCGCACTTGGCGATCGCTGCGGCGGTGTCCTGGTCGACCTGGTTGTTGCGGTACTGGCGCCACTTGTCGCTCAGGGCCTTACAGTAGGCGGCCGGATCGGCGAAGATCGCGGGCGCGGCAGTCTGGCCGGCACCAACGACGATCTCGACGCGGCGGTTCTGAGGCTCGCGGACGCCATCCGGCGTCGGGACGAGCGGCTGGGTCTCGCCCTTGCCGATCACCTGGATCGCACCGGCAGGAACGCCGTCACGGACCAGCGCATCCTTGACCGCGTTGGCGCGGCGGAGCGACAGGGCCATGTTGTAGTTTTCGGGGCCGGACCGGTCAGCGTGGCCGGTAGCGGTGAGACGGGCGGAGCCGGTCGACTTGAAGGAGTCGGCAGCCTGCTGGATCGTGGTCAGCGCCTGCTGGGACAGGTTGTACCGATCCCAATCGAAGAAGACCATGAAGGACGTCGCTTGAGCCGCCGGTGGCGGCGGTGGCGGCGGGGGTGGCTCGCTACTGCAAGCGGCGGCTAATGACGCGGTGGCGAACGCAAGAATGAGTTTCTTGAACATATAGCATTTCCCCCGTTGGTAGTTAGGGCTGCCGATCAAAACGGCAAGCAACCGTCTTGGTTCCGCCTTTTTACCAAAAAAGACCTTTCGAGGCTCGTCTAAAAAAAGCCTTATTCCATTTTGCCGAAAATTTTACTCGGCGGCCTGGGTCAGCGCCGGGGGATGACGCCATTGCGCGAGCAGATCCCGCTGCTTGCGCTGCGCCTTGGCGAGATGGGCATCCTTCACATGGCCATAGCCGCGGATGTCATCCGGGATCGAGGCGAGCTTGACCGCAAGGGAATGATTTATCGCGGTCAGACCCCCCAATAGCTCGTCGACCAAGCTCTCGTAGTCGCGGATCAGCCCCCGCTCCAGCTTGCGCTCGGCGGTGTAGCCGAACGGGTCAAACGCAGTGCCGCGCAGGCCCTTGAGCGTCGCCAGGAAGCGGAACACCGGGAGCATCCAGGAGCCGAATTCCTGCTTTTGCAGATATCCGGTCTTGGGATCGCGCGACGCCAGCAGGGGTGGGGCGAGGTGAAATTTCAGTCGGAAGTCGCCCTCGAACTGGCCGTTGAGCTGGGCGGCGAACGCAGCTTCGGTGTAGAGCCGCGCCACTTCGTACTCGTCCTTGTAGGCGAGCAGCTTGGCGTAGTAGCGCGCCACCGCCTCGGCGAGCGCGGTCTGGCCGGGCATGGCTTTCTGCTCGACCGTCCGCACCCGCTCGACCAGCGCCCGATAACGCTCGGCGAGTGCCGCGTTCTGGTAGGCCGTGAGGAGCTTGGCCCGGCTGGCGACGATCTCATCGACAGTCAGGCTGGTACGCAGCGGCACCACATTGTCGACAGTGTCGACCCTGTCGACCGGCGGCGCGACCAGCGCCTCGACGGCCGCACGGTCGACGGCAGCGCGGCGGCCCCAGCGGAAGGCACCGAGATTCATCGGCACGGCTGTGCCATTGAGCTCGATCGCTTGCTCGAGCGCCCCGTGACCGATCGGGATCAGGCCCTTCTGGTAGGCATAGCCCAGCATGAAGAGATTGGTGGCGATCGAATCGCCCATCAGCGCCGTCGCAAGCCTGCTCGCCTCGAGGAAGTCGCAGCCGTTCGCGCCGGCCGCCGCTTCGATCGAAAGCTTCAGTGTGTTCGATGGGAAGGCGAGATCGGGGCGGCGGGTGAACTCGCCGGTGATCGTCTCGTGCGTGTTGACGATCGCCTGCGAGGCGCCGGGCTCGAGCTTGGCGAGCGCGTCGGGGCTGGCGCTGACGACCAGATCACAGCCGAGCAGCAGGTTGGCGCCGCCGGCGCCCAGGCGCACGGCATGCAACGCCTCGGGGCTGGCGCCGATGCGGACATGGCTGATCACCGCGCCGCCCTTCTGCGCCATGCCGAGCTGGTCGAGCACCGTCGCGCCCTTGCCCTCGATGTGGGCAGCCATGCCCATGATGGCGCCGATCGTGACGACGCCCGTGCCGCCAATGCCGGTGATCAGCACGCCATAGGGTTGCTCGATCAATGGCAGAACGGGAGCCGCCGGCAGCGGCGACTCGGTCGGGCGCTCGGCCGTCTTGGCGACCGCGACCTTGCCCTTACGCAAGCTGCCGCCTTCGACGGTCACGAAGCTGGGGCAGAAGCCGTTGAGGCAGGAGTAATCCTTGTTGCAGGACGACTGGTCGATGGCACGCTTGGTGCCGAACTCGGTCTCGACCGGCGTCACCGACAGGCAGTTCGACGCGACCGAGCAGTCGCCGCAGCCTTCGCAGACCGCCCGGTTGATGAACACGCGCTTGTTGGGGTCGGGATAGGTGCCGCGCTTGCGGCGCCGGCGCTTTTCGGCGGCGCAGGTCTGGTCGTAGATCAGCACCGACACGCCTTTGTACTCGCGCAACTCGCGCTGGACCTCGTCGAGCTGGTCGCGGTGATGGAAGGTCACGCCCGGCGCCCACTCTGTGCTGATCGCGTACTTGTCCGGATCGTCGCTCACCAGCGCGATGCGGCGCGCGCCTTCGGCATGGACCTGCTGGCTGATCGTCCAGGGATGGACGTTGCCGTCGTGCGGCTGGCCGCCGGTCATGGCGACCGCGTCGTTGTAGAGAATCTTGTAGGTGATGGTGGTGTTGGTCGCGATCGCGTGCCGGATCGCGAGGTAGCCCGAGTGGAAATAGGTGCCGTCGCCCAGGTTCTGGAAGACGTGCGGCATGTCGGAGAAATGCGACGCGCCGACCCAAGGTGCGCCCTCGGCGCCCATGTGGGTGAAGGTCTTGGTGTTGCGCTCCATGCCGATCGCCAGCGTGTGGCAGCCGATGCCGGCCATCGCCATCGAGCCGTCGGGCACCTTGGTCGAGCTGTTGTGCGGGCAGCCGGAGCAGAAGTAGGGGACGCGAGCCATGCCGGCCTCGTTGCGAATCTGCCGGCCCATCTTGCGCTTCAGCGCATCGATGCGTTGCTTGGTGCGCTCGCTGAAGGCGTCGAGGCCGAAGCGTGCGACGAGCGCGGAGACGATCTCATAGGGCGTCAGCTCGCCGTCCGACCTCAGCAGCTTCTCGCCGCGGTCGTCTGTTTTGCCGACCACGGTGGGGCGGCGGTCGGCCGGCTGGTTGAATAGCGCGTCCTTGAGCTGCGGCTCGATGATCGCGCGCTTCTCCTCGACCACCAGGATCTCGCGCTTGCCCTGGGCGAAGGCGACGGCGCCCTGGGTCTCGAGCGGCCACACCATCGCGACCTTGTAGATCGCGAGGCCGAGCCGCTCGGCTTCGGCCTCGTCGATGCCAAGATCGTCCAGGGCCTGGCGCACGTCGAGATAGGATTTGCCGACGGTGACGATGCCGAAGCGGGCGTCCGGCCCGCCGAGCATCAGCCGGTCGAGCCGGTTGGCGCGCCAATAGGCCAGCGCCGCCGGCTGCTTCACCGTGATGACGCGGCGCTCCTGGCCGAGCCAGTCGTCGGGCCAGCGGATGTGCACGCCATCGGGCGGCAGGATGAAATCGCTCGGCGTATGGATCTCGATCCGATGCGGATCGATATGGACCGAGGCCGAGGAATCGGCGGTTTCGCTCAGGATCTTGAAGCCGACCCACAGGCCCGAATAGCGCGACATCGCCAAGGCGTGCAGACCGAGGTCGAGATATTCCTGGACCGAAGCGGGATGAAGCACCGGCATACCCGCGGCCATGAAGGCGGGCTCGCTCTGATGCGCCACGGTCGACGACTTGGCCATGTGGTCGTCGCCGGCCAGCGCCATGATGCCACCGTGCTTCGATGTGCCGGCGTAGTTGGCATGCTTGAGGGCGTCACCGGAGCGGTCGACGCCCGGTCCCTTGCCGTACCAGATGCCGTAGACGCCGTCGTACCTGGCGCCCGGATAGAGGTGGATCTGCTGGGTGCCCCACAGGGCGGTCGCTGCCAGATCCTCGTTGGTGCCAGGCTGGAACTCGATGTGGTTCTTCTTGATGAAGCGCTTGGCCTGCCAGAGCGCCTGGTCGAAGCCGCCGAGCGGCGAGCCGCGATAGCCCGTGATGTAGCAGGCGGTATTCAGGCCAGCCGCCAGGTCGCGCTGGCGCTGCATCATGGGCAGCCGGACCAGCGCCTGCGTGCCGGTCAGATAGACCCGGCCGCTTTCGAGCACGTACTTGTCGTCGAGGGTTACCGACTGGGACATGGGCCCTCCCTGACCGTTTATCCTGACTGCTTATATGGTGACGGTAACGACAGAATGTTGCGCCTTTCAATGAGGAAGGCCGGGCACTTCGAAAAAAGACGTTTTCCTGACGGTCCGCCCGCAACCAACCGGCTGCCGTTTCAAGGTTTCGTTTCTGCATGAAACGTTGTAATCAGCCGGCCCGCGTTCGTTTTATAGTCTCAGCCCCAATCCCCATGACCATCCTTGTCACCGGTGCCGCCGGCTTCATCGGTTCGCACGTCGCGCGAGCCTTGCTGGCCCGGGGCGAGCGGGTCCTCGGCATCGACAATTTCAGCGACTACTACGACCCGGTGCTCAAGTTCGCCCGGCTCAAGCCGCTGCGCAACGACAAGGCCTTCACCTTCCTCGAGGCCGATATCACCGACCGCGATGCGATGCTGGCGCTGGCCGGGCAGCATTCGATCGACCGCATCGTCAATCTCGCCGCCCAGCCCGGCGTGCGCCATTCGCTGGTCGACCCGTACCTGTACGTGAACACCAACGTCATGGGGCACCTGGTCATGCTCGAGCTGGCGCGGCGTCTGCCGGAGCTCAAGCACTTCGTCTACGCCTCGTCCTCGTCGGTGTATGGTGGCAACCGCAAGCAGCCGTTCGCGATCGGCGACCGCGTCGACCATCCGATCTCGCTCTATGCCGCGACCAAGCGCGCCGACGAGCTGCTGACCGAGACCTACGTCCATCTCTACAAGCTCAAGGCGACCGGGCTGCGCTATTTCACGGTCTACGGGCCGTGGGGCCGACCAGATATGTCGCCGTACGTCTTCGCCAAGGCGATCCACGATGGGGCGCCCATCAGCCTCTATCACCTGGGCTTCGTGAAACGGGACTACAGCTACATCGACGACATCGTCTCCGGGACCTTGGCGGTGCTCGACAAGCCGGCCGAGGCGGCGGGCCACCGGCTGTACAATCTCGCAGCGTCGCGCAGCGAGGACATCCTCGACGTCATCAAACTGTTCGAGAAGGCGTTCGGCAAGGAGGCGCGGGTCGAGCTCAAGCCCGGCGATCCGGCCGACATGCAGGAGACCTCGGCCGATATCACCGACGCGATGCGTGATTTTGACTGGGAGCCCAAAGTGACGGTGGCAGAGGGCGTGCCGAAATTCGTACAGTGGTTCAAAGAATATAACCGTCTGTGACGCCACTGCTCGACATCAAGACCCTGCGCCGCGCCTTCTACGGTCTGGAGGTGCTGCGCGGCGTCGACATGTCGGTCCGATCCGGCGGCATCACCGGTCTGATCGGGCCCAACGGGGCGGGCAAGACGACGCTGTTCAATGTGGTGTCGGGCCTGGTGCCGCCCGATGCCGGCTCGATCCGCTTCGACGGGCGCGAGATCGCTGGCAAGGCGCCGGACGTGGTGAGCCGCGCCGGGCTGGTGCGCACCTTCCAGGTGGCGCGCGGCTTTCCGAAGCTCTCGGTGTTCCAGCACCTGATGCTCTACGGTCGCGACCAGCCAGGCGAATCGCTGTGGCAGGCGATCGTCGGCACGCGGGCGGCGCGCGAGCGCGAGGCGGCATTGGCCGAGCGGGCCTGGGAAACGGCGCGCTTCCTGCGGCTCGATGCCCTGATCGACAATCCAGCGACCGCGCTCTCGGGCGGTCAGAAGAAGCTGCTGGAGATCGGCCGCGCTCTGATGGCGGAGCCCAAGCTGGTGCTGCTCGATGAGCCCACTGCCGGCGTCAATCCGACCCTGCAGAACGAGATCGGCGAGCGGCTGCTGGAACTGCCCAAGCGCGGTATCAGCGTGCTGCTGATCGAGCACGACATGAGCTTCATCGCCCAGCTCTGCGATCCGGTGATCGTCATGGCGGAAGGGCAGGTGCTCACCGAAGGCAGCTTCGACGAAGTGCGCGCCGATCACAGGGTGCGCGAAGCGTATCTCGGGAAACGCGCAGCATGAGCGGCGGCGCCTCTTTCATTCCCTCCCCCGAAGGGGGAGAAGAAAGATGAGTCTCCTCGACGTCTCCGACCTGCGCGGCGGCTACGGCGCGGCTGACGAGATCGTGCGCGGTGCGGCGTTGCGGGTGGAGGCCGGCGAGATCGTTGCCCTGATCGGCCCGAACGGCGCGGGCAAGTCGACGCTGCTCAAGCTGATCGCCGGGCTGCTGCGGCCGCGTGCCGGCCAGGTGCGGCTCAACGACCGCGACGTCGCCGGGCTGGACGCGCCGGACATCAGCCGGCTCGGCCTCGCTTTCGTGCCGCAGGAGCGCAATGTGTTCGGCGCGATGACGGTCGCCGAGAATCTCGAGATGGGCGGCTTCCTCGATCGCGCCCATCTGCGTTCGCGAATGGACGAGCTCTACACGCGCTTCCCGATGCTGGCCGACAAGCGGCGCGCGGCGGCGCGGACCCTGAGCGGCGGCCAGCGCCAGATCCTCGCCATGGCGATGGCGTTGATGAACGCACCGTCGCTGCTGCTGCTCGACGAGCCGACGGCGGGCCTCAGCCCGCGCGCGGCGGATGAGCTGTTCGGCACGATCGTCGCGCTGAACCAGGGCGGTGTCGCCATCCTGATGGTCGAGCAGAATGCGCTCGAGGCGCTGGAAGTGTCGGCCCGCGCCTATGTGCTGGTGCAAGGCCGCGCCGAGCGCGAGGGCAGTGCCGCCGAGCTCGCGTCGGATCCGACGGTGCGCGATCTCTTTCTCGGCGGCGCCGCTCAGCCTATGCTTTCGCCAAACAGAGGGGACCTTCAATGAATCGTCTGGTTGGGCGCCGCGCGGCGCTGCTGTCGGGTGTTGCGGCCGTCGCCGCGCCGTCGGTGCTGCGGGCGCAGAGCGAACCCATCAAGCTCGCGACCCTGACGCCGCTGACGGGCGCCGGCGGCTCCTATGGCCCGGTCATGGCTAAGGTCGCCAAGGGCGTGGTCGACGATGTGAACGCCGCGGGCGGCGTGCTCGGCCGCAAGATCGTGCTGGTGAGCGAGGACGACCAGACCAATCCCGATGCCGGCGTGCGCGCGGCGCGCAAATTGATCGACGTCGACAAAGTCTCGGCGATCATCGGCACCTGGGCCTCGGCCGTGACGACCGCGGTCGCGCCACTATGCTGGGAGAGCAAGACGTTCCTGTGCACGACGTCGGGCGCCGATTCGATCACCCTGCTGCCGCACCAGGGCTACCTGATCCGCACCCAGCCCAACACCGTGCTGCAGATCACCCGCACCGGCGACTTCCTAGTGTCGCTCGGCGCCAAGAAGCTCTTCACCCTCGTGCCACAGGCGCCGTTCGCCCAGCGCAGCATCGAGATCATGAATGACGTCGCCAAGAAGGCCGGTGGCAGCCATGGCGGCCTGATCTACGACGACAAGAAGAACACCTATCGCACCGAGGTCGACCAGGCGCTGCGCTTCGGGCCGGATGCAATCCTGTGCGCGGGCTACACCCCGGACACCGTGGTGGTGCTGAAGGATCTCTATCGCGCCGGCTTCAAGGGCAAGATCATCGGCCAAGCCTATGCGATCAACGCGAAGCTTATCCAGCAGATCGGCCAGAACGAGGTGGTCGAGGGCGTCTACACCTATGCGCCGTCGGTGGCCGAAGGCAGCAACGCGCTCGAGCACGTCAAGAAGATGAGCGGGCTCAGCGATCCCGATCCCTATACCAGCCAGGTCTACGACCATGTGAGCATGGTGCTGATGGCCATGGTGGCGGCCAAGGACACGACCGGCACGGCGATCAAGGACAACATCCGCAAGATCAGCCAGGGCGGCGGCAAGCCGATCGACAACGCGGTCGACGGCATCAAGGCGATCGCTGCGGGCGAGAAGGTCGACTATGCCGGCGCGTCGGGTCCGTGCGACTTCGACGAGAAGGGCGACATCCTCGAGTGCAAGTTCCGCTACGACCAGATCAAGGCCGGCAAGCCCGTGCTGGTGAAGGTGGCTTGAGGAAAGTCTTTCGCTGGGGGCGCGTCACTCCAGTGGCGCGTCTTTGTTCGCGGCGAGAGATGATCGCGCCACTGGAGTGGCGCGCCCCCAGCGCATGATTCTCCTTCAAGCCCTCATCAACGGTCTCGTGTCCGGCGCCCTGCTGGCCGTGCCGGCCATCGGCTTCACCGCCATGTTCGCCGTGCTGCGCTTCCCGAATTTCTCGGTGTCGGGGATCGCGACGCTCGGCGCCTTCGCGGGCTACGTCGCCTATGGCGCGGGCTTCCAGGTCGTGGGCTCGCTCGCTGTCGCCTTCGTGATCGCCGGCGCGGTCGGCCTGCTGCTCGATCGCGTGGCGCACCTGCCGCTGGTCAAGCAGGGCGCATTGCCGGCTGCCATAGCCTCGATCGCCTCGGGCCTGGTGCTGGAGAACGTCGTGCGGCTGGGCTTCGGCAACGACCTGCGCGGCTACGACCGGCCGATCGCCCGCGACATGCACATCGGCGACATCCGCTTCAGCCCGCAGCAGTTCGAGACCATGGCGGTGGCGCTGGCGATCATGCTGGCGATGTTCGCGGCGCTCGCCTTCACCCGTATCGGCAAGGCGATGCGCGCCTCGGCCGACAATCCCGAGCTCGCGGCCCTGAAGGGCATCCGGCCGCAGCGCATCGCCATGATGGCGAGCTTCGTCGGCATGGGGCTGGTCGGCATGGGCGGCATGCTGCTGGGCCTCGACAGCTCGATCGATCCGCTGACGGGCACACGCATCCTGCTGTCGATCTTCGCCGCCGCGGTGCTGGGGGGCCTCGGCAGTCCGCTCGGGGCGGTGCTGGGCGCCCTGCTGATCGGCATCGCGGAGGAGGGGGCGGTGCTGGCGGTCGGCTCGACTTATCGCGCGGCGGTCGGCTTCTTCGCCATCCTGATCGTGCTCAGCCTGCGGCCGCGCGGGCTCCTGGGCGAGCGGGCGTTCTGATGCACGACAGGACTGGGCGATGCTGAACTACCTGCTCTTCATCGCCACCATCGGCAGCATCTACGGCCTGCTGGCGCTCGGCCTCAACCTGATCTGGGGCGGCACCGGCATGGTCAATCTCGGCCTCGCCGGCTTCTTTGCTCTTGGTGCCTATGCCTCGGCGCTGCTGACCACGACCGGCCATATGCCGATCCTGAGCGGCTGGGTGTTGGCGCCGATCGTCGCTGGTGCGGCGGGACTGGCCGTCGTGCTGGCGACCACGCGGCTGCGCGAGGACTATCTCGCGATCGTCACGCTGGGCTTTGCAGAAGTCGTTCGGCTGGTCGCCTCCAATGAGATCTGGCTGACCCACGGCACCGACGGCATCTCGGGCATTCCGGGTCCGTGGCGCGTAGCGCTCGGCCGCGAATGGTTCAACGTGGTGTATCTGCCGATCCTGCTGGTCGTGCTGCTCGCGGTGTTCTGGCTGGTGCGCCGCATCGACCGCTCGCCCTATGGCCGCGTGCTGCGGGCGATCCGCGAGGATGCGCAGGTGGCGCAGGTCGCGGGCAAGCCGGTGCTGCGCTACAAGGCGCAGGCCTTCGCCTTGTCGGCGGCGATCGCGGGTCTCGCCGGCGCGCTCTACGGGCATTTCACGTCGTACGTCGCGCCCGATCTCTTCCTGCCGCTGATCACGGTCTACATCTTCCTGGCAGTGGCGTCGGGCGGCGTCGGCAGCCCCGCGGGCGCGCTGGTCGGCGCGTACCTGCTGATGGCGTTGCTTGAATCCGCACGCTTCTTCGTCGAATACATTCCGGCCGTCTCGGCCGTGCAGCGCGCCGCGCTGAAGGAGCTGCTGATCGCCGTCGCCCTGATCCTGGTGCTGCGTCTGATGCCCAAGGGCCTGGTGCCCGAACGCATCCCGCGCGCACCGCGTGCGTAACCCCAAGGAGGAAACCATGACGCCGCTCGAGTCCTGCATCGCCGCCGTGAAGTCCGGTCCGACCGACGCCATTTTCAAGGCGATCGAGACGGGTACGGCCGAGGTGGTGGGCCACAAGCTCTTCACGCTTCTCTACGTGGCACCCAACGGCAAGCGGGTGAAGCGCATGTACAGCAACATGCCCAAGGAATATCCGGTCGGCGGCTACAAGGAGATCAAGGAGACCGCTTGGCACAAGCAGATCCTCGGCCAGAAGAAGGCGTGGGTCGGCTACAACAAGAAGGACATCCAGTGGGCCTTCTTCGATCACGAGCTGATCGTGTCGCTGGGCTGTGAATCGGCCATGAACATCCCCGTGCTCTACAACGGCCGCCTGCTGGGCACGATGAACCTGCTCGACGCCGAGGGGCACTATAAGGAGACAGATCCGGCGAAGTGCGAGCCCTTCGCCGCGCTGCTGGTCGGGCCGTTCCTCGACGCCATCGCCGCCGATCCGGGATGAGCACGCCCGAGGTCGACGAAGCCTTGGTTTCGTCACACCAGGGTATGAAAAGACCTACCGCTTGCAGGGCCTCGAGCTGATCCCAATCTCACCGGGAAGCATGCTAGATCGGTTGGCCGCGAGCCAAGGAGTTAGTCGATGAACGCCGTGCTGGGTGAGCTGCCGACCTGGAACCTGAGCGACCTCTATTCCAGCCCGTCCGGCACGGATCTCGACGCTGACCTCAAGCGCGCCACGCAGGACGCCGAGGCCTTCGCCAGGGACTATGAGGGCAAGATCGCCGGCCTCGACGGCAAGACGTTGGGCGCCGCCGTGACGCGCTTCGAGGCGCTGCAGGATCTGATGGGGCGCATCGGCTCCTACGCCTCGCTCTACTACGCGCAGGACCAGGCCGATCCCAAGCGTGGCCAGTTCTCGCAGAACGTCTCGGAGAAGCTGAACGACATTGGCACGCTTCTGCTGTTCTTCCAGCTCGAGCTGAACAAGATCGAGGACACCGATCTGGCGACCAAGCTGAAGGATGCCGGGCTCGCCAAGTACGCGCCCTGGCTGCGCGACGTCCGGCTGTTCCGGCCGCACCAGCTCTCGGACGAGCTCGAGAAGTTCCAGCACGACCAGTCGGTGGTCGGCAGCAGCGCCTGGTCGCGGCTGTTCGACGAGACGATCGCGCGGCTGCGCTATCCGTTCCGCAACGAGGTGCTGACCGAGCCGCAGATCCTCGACAAGCTCTCGAGCAAGGACGCCGAGGTCCGCAAGGAGGCGGCCAAGTCGTTCGGCAAGGTGCAGGGCGACAACATCGCGATCTTCTCGCTGATCACGAACACGCTGATCAAGGACAAGGAGATCGACGACCGCTGGCGCAAATACAAGCGGCCGCAGTCGTTCCGCAATCTCGCCAACGTCGTGGAAGACGAGGTGGTCGATGCGCTGGCGTCGTCGGTGAAGGCGGCCTATCCACGGCTGGCGCACCGCTACTACAAGCTCAAGGCCAAGTGGTTCGGCGTCGACAAGATGCCGTACTGGGACCGCAACGCGCCGCTGCCCGAGCACGACGATCGCACCATCCCGTGGGGCGAGGC
>DASXQC010000060.1:0-1569 GCA_036493235.1 Reyranella sp. | reverse complement strand
TGCGGGAAGTTCACGCCGCACTTCATAGGCCCGAGCCCCGCTTCCTCCATGTCGGCATAGGTCAGGATCGCCAGCACGCCCGGCATCGCCGCGGCCGCCGTGCAGTCGATGCCCTTCAGGAGGCCGTGCGCATGCTTGCTGCGGACCATGACGGCGTAGGCCTGGCCCGGCAGGTTCTGATCGTCCGTGTAGCTGCCCTTGCCGCGCAGCAGGGTCGGATCTTCCATCCGTGACACCGGCTGGCCGACGCCGAACTTGGTGAGCGCAAGGGCGGTATCGTCGAACGAATCCATAACGCGACCTCTCAAAAATAACGGAGGGCGCGCCACAGCAGTGGCGCGCCCTCGAACGGGTTAGCCTACTTCAGCGGCGAATAGTTGGTCGGCAGCAGCAGCGTCGACTCCATCGCCTGCAGCTTGGCCGGGCCCTTGGCGAGATAGGCCTGCCACGCCGGATCCTTCATCGAGTCCGAGCGCGCCTTGAAACGCTCCTCGAGGTTCTTGTAGCGCCACAGGTGGATCCACTCGTTGGGCTGCGGGAACTCGCCGGTCCAGGCGCCCCAGATCGGCGAGTACTTCTCGCGAGCCGCCTGCACTTCCTTGAAGTCCTTGCCGTACTGCTGCGCACCGCCGAGATTGCAGCGGTAGATGCGCATCTCGTAAACGTTCCCGGTGGTGCCATCGCTCGGCTTGATATCGACCACCGCGTTCATCAGCCGCAGGTCCTGGCGCTGAATGCAGGTCTTCACGATCGGCACGTACTTCTCGGTCCAGTCCTTGTTCTTTGCCAGCTCGCCGCGCAGGCGGGTGCGCTCCTCGTAGCTGTCGTACTTCCAGAGATGCCAGATCTGGTTCAGGGCGCCGAACTCCGACGTCCAGTAGCCGTGGTTGACGCCGTAGTTGTTGCCGCGCGCCGGCCGGCCGATCGTCTCGGCGGCCTTGAGGTACTCCGGCATCTTGCCGGGAATGAGCGTGTAGGTGCGAAGCTCGTAGACCATCTCGGATTTCCCCTCCTAAGGATGCGGGTTCTTCGGCGGATGCGCCTTGACCGCTTCCTCGTTGATGTCGGCGCCCCAGCCAGGCCGGTTCGGCACGATCAGCTCACCATTCTGGATGACCGGCGGATGGGTGACCAGATCGTCCTTCCAGGGCACGTCGTCGATATCAATTTCCATGATACGGAAATTCGGCATCGCGGCGCACAGGTTGGCGCTCATCAGGGTCGACATATGGCCGTAGAAGTTGTGCGGCGCGCAGTTGATCTCGTAGGCCTCCGCCATGGTCGAGATCTTGTAGCCCTCGGCGAGCCCGTTCCACGGCACGTCGATGATCGACACGTCGATCGAGCGGTTCTCGAAGAACGGCCGGAACTGGCGCCGGCCGAACAGCGACTCGCACGACGCGATCGGCATGGGTGCGCGATCGCGGATCAGGCGCAGGCCCTCGGGATCGTACGAATCGATCTCGAGCCAGAATAGGTTATAGGGCTCGCAGGCGCGCGCGACCTTGATGTAGCCCTCGGTTTTGAAGTTGAAGTTGGTGTCGAGCAGGATGCCCATGTCGGGCCCCG
>DASXQC010000059.1:0-2520 GCA_036493235.1 Reyranella sp. | reverse complement strand
CGATGGCGCGCCGCTCCTCGTAAACAAAACGGGGCCCCGCAGGGCCCCGTTTCGCGTCGATCGATCCGGCGGTCAGGCCGGCAGGAACCGGTGGATCACCATGCAATAGAGCATGCCGATCGAGAACATGGTGTTGAAGCGGCTGGCATAGAGTGCGGGCTTGGCGGCCGCCGCTTTCTGCTCGGCGGTCGCGTTGACGCCGTTGCCGATGCCCAGGATCTTCTGCTGGTTCGGCCAGATGATGACCCAGACGTTGAGGAACATGATGATCCCCATCCACATGCCGGTGCCGATGATGATGAAGCCCTTCTGGAAGGTCAGCGCCTCGACGATGAAGTGCTGCATCCAGGCGACCAGCAGGCCGGTGATCACTGTCGCGAGCGCGCTGTAGCGGAAGTAGAACAGCACGTTCGGCGCGATCACCTTGGTGATGGCGCCGCGGTTCTCCACCGGGATGCTGGGCATGCTCGGCACCTGGACGAAGTTCAGGTACCAGAGCAGGCCAATCCACATCACACCGCTGATCACGTGCAGCCAGACCATGGCGGCGGTCGACCAGGCCATGTCGAAACGCGTCATCTGGCCGGTGGTGGTGCCGATGACGAGGATGATCACGATGAGCAGGACGATGCCCGCGATGACGGTATTCCTGGGTGATGTGAAAATGGTACCCATGTTTCAACTCCCCTATCTTGTGGCGGGATGCGAACATCCCATCAACCTATTGTAATACGCACGATGCATGCGTTCAACCGTCGCAGGGAGTTCCATGGCCTCCGGCTACAGTGCCTCTGAAGCATCTCACCGATACGTCCTCGACGAGGTAAGGGCCGCCGACCGCGACCGCTTTCTGGCGGCGCTGTTCGCGCCCGAGCCGGAGCGGATCGGGCTGCTGACCTTGCTCGCCTTCGACCACGAGCTGGCGCGGACCCGTACCGTCACGCGCGAGCCGATGCTGGCGCGCATCCGTCTCGAATGGTGGCGCGAGGCGGTGGCGGAGGCCGCGGGCGACGGCAAGCCGCGCGCCCAGCCGATCGTTGAATCGCTCAGCGAAACCGTTCGGCGTCACAGACTGCTGCAACAGCGGCTGCTCGACCTGATCGACGCGCGGGAGGAGGAGATCGAGGGCGCGCTCGACGTCGTGGCTGCCGGGCACGCGCTGGCCGACCTGCAACTCGGCGTGCTGGGCGTCACCGACGCCGCGACACGCCAGGCGGCCCGCGCGGTCGGCGCGGCGTGGCTGATGGGCGAGGGGCCCGAGCGCGCGGCTGTGCTCGCCGAGGCACGCACGCATCGCACGGCGATCGACCCGGCGGCGCTGCCGATCCTGCTGCCGGCGCGCCTGCTCGACCGGCAATGGTCGGCGTGGCAGAAACCTCTGGTCCTGTGGTGGAGCGCGCGGCGCGGACGGTACTGAGCGATGTCGACACGCATCGACAAGTCATGGGTCGTGCTGGAGAGCGTCGAGAACGACGAGCACGACCGCTGCGTCGACCTGTTCCGCCGCCCCGACGGGAGCTTCGGGTTCGAGGTGTTCCGCCGTGATGTCGAGGATGCCGGCCTCTGGACGGCGGTTGCATACCATTCCGGCGCCGCTTATGGCTCGAAGGAGGCAGCCTTCGCGGCCGCCACCGCCGCGGTGAGTTGGCTCGGGGCGCGCGCGTCGCGGTAATTGAATCGAACGGAGGCAACGTGGCCAAGGTCAAGGCGAACGGCATCGAGATCGAATACGAGACCGCCGGCAACAAGAGCGATCCGGCGCTGCTGCTGGTGATGGGCCTGGGCGCGCAGCTCACCATCTGGCCGGACTCGCTGTTCAACGGACTGGCCGCGCGGGGCTTCTACGTGATCCGCTTCGACAATCGCGACACCGGTCTTTCGACCGACTTCGGCAAGTGGGGCGTGGCCGACATTCCCGGCGCGCTACAGACGGCAATGAAAGGAGAGAAGGTCAACGCGCCCTATCTCCTGGACGACATGGCGGCCGACGCGGTCGGCCTGCTCGATGCGCTGGGCATCGACAAGGCGCACATGGTCGGCGCCTCGATGGGCGGCATGATCGTGCAGGTCATCTCGGGCAAGTACCAGCGACGCACGCGCTCGATGGTGTCGATCTACTCGACCTCGGGCCGCCGCGGCCTGCCGCCGGGCAAGCCCGAGGCGCTCGCCATGCTGGGTTCGGTGCCGGCGAACGACACGCGCGAGGCGCGCGTGCTGCACGGCATGAAGCTGCGCCAGACCATCGGCAGCCCGGGCTTTGCCACGCCGGAGGCCGAGCTGCGCGCCTTCGTCGAGAAGAACGTCGACCGGCGCTATTACCCGGAGGGTGTCGGCCGGCAATACGTCTCGGTGATCGCGTCCGGCGACCGCGTCGATCTCCTGAAGACCGTCAAGGCGCCGACCCTCGTCCTGCACGGCGAGGAGGATCCGCTGCTGCCGGTCGACTGCGGCCGCGATGTCGCCAAGCTGGTGCCGGGCGCAGAGATCGAGACCATCGCCGGCTGGGGCCACGATTTCCCG
>DASXQC010000058.1:0-5215 GCA_036493235.1 Reyranella sp. | reverse complement strand
CCCGCGGCCTCGGCCAGCTCGTCCATGAAGCATTCCATGTAGACGGCGTTCTGGTTGGTGTTCACGCCGCGCCAGAAGCCCGGCGTGAGGTGCGGGTTGCGCATGGCGTGGTCGACCAGCAGGTTCGGCACAGTGTAGCCGTACGCCGCCTCGACCCCGCCGGCCGCGAAGCCCTGAAAGGTCGCCGGATCCATGCCGTTCTGCAGGTTTTGCGGCGCCAGGCCGGCCAGGATCGACTGACCGGAGATGCGGACATGCAGGCCGACCAGGTTGCCGTCCTTGTCGAGTCCGCCGGTCAGTTTGCACATCGTCGTCGGATGATAGCTGCCGTGCGTCATGTCCTCTTCGCGCGACCAGATCAGCTTGATCGGCGTGCCCGGCATTTGCTTCGCAACCAGCACCGCCTGCCGCACATAGTCGGCGCGGCCGCGCCGGCCGAAGCCGGTGCCCAGCATCTGCTTGTAGACGTCACACTTGGCAACCGGCAGCTCCGCCGCCTCGGCCGCGGCAGCCAGCGCCGCCTCTCCGTTCTGCGTGCCGCACCACACCTCGCACTTGTCGGGTGTGTAGAGCACGGTCGCGTTCATCGGCTCCATGTTGGCGTGGCTCTGCCAGGGGAAGGCGTAGACCGCCTCGACCTTCTTGGCTGCGCCCTCGATCGCGCCCTTGGCGTCACCTGCCTTGTTGCCGACGAAGGCTTCGGTCGCGTTGAGACCTTCCTTCAGCATGGCGGTGATATCGTCCTGCTGGACATCGCCCGATTTGCCGACATCCCACTGCACCGGCACCTTCTCGAGCGCCGTCTTGGCGTTCCAGTAGGTGTCGGCGACGACCACGACGGCGTTGTTGTCGACCGACAGAACCTTCTTCACGCCCGGCATCTTCTCGACCTTGGCGCCGTCGAAGCTCTTGAGCTTGCCGCCATGCACCGGGCAGGCATGCACCGTTGCGATCAGCATGCCGGGCAGGCGCATGTCGATGCCGTAGATCATCTGGCCTGTGAGCTTGGGCAGCGTGTCGAGCCGCTTCAGAGGCTTGCCGGCGATCTTCCAGTCCTTCGGGTCCTTGAGCTTCACCTCTTTCGGGGGCTCAAGCTTTGCGGCCGCGGCGGCGAGCTGGCCGTAGGTCGCCGACTTGCCGGAACTGTGCGTCACCTTGCTGTCGGCCGCCTTGCACTCGGCCGCCGGCACCTTCCACTCGGACGCCGCCGCGGCGATCAGCATCTCGCGGGCGATCGCGCCGCCCTCGCGGACATACTGGTTGCTCTCGCGGATGCCGCGGCTGCCGCCGGTCGAGAAGTTCTTCCAGATGCGGCCGCGGCGCACATTCTCGCCCGGCGTCGGATATTCGGTCGTGACCTTCGACCAGTCGCACTCGAGCTCCTCGGCGACGAGCTGGGCGAGGCCGGTCAGCGTGCCCTGGCCCATCTCGGAGCGGGCGATGCGGATCACCACCTTATCGTCGGGATGGATCACCACCCAGGCGTTGAGCTCCTGCACCTCGGCCGCTTCGGCCGACGCCCAGGGGAAGGAGAAGCCGAGCGAGAAGCCGCCGGCAACGGCGGTGGCGCTGGCGAGGAAGCCGCGACGGCCGAGTGAGGTCTGGATCGTCATGATGCGCCTCCCTCTTACGCCTTGGCCGCGGCGTGGATCGCCTCGCGCACCTGCTGGTAGGTGCCGCAGCGGCAGATGTTGGTCATCGCCGCGTCGATGTCGGCGTCGGTCGGCTTGGAATTGCTGGCGAGCAGCGCAGTGGCCGCCATGATCATGCCGCTCTGGCAGTAGCCGCACTGGGGCACGTCGTTGTCGAGCCACGCCTGCTGGATCTTGTTCAGCTTGCCGTCCGTCGCGAGGCCTTCGATGGTCGTGATCTTCTTGCCGCTCGCGACGGCACTCAACGGCACCTGGCAGGAACGCGTCGCCACGCCGTCGATATGCACGGTGCAGGCACCGCATTGGGCGATACCGCAGCCATACTTGGTGCCGGTCATGCCGAGCGTGTCGCGCAGCACCCAGAGCAATGGCGTGCGCGGATCGGCGTTCGCCTGAACTGACTTTCCGTTGACGTTGAGGACGGCCATGGCAGCTCTCCTTACAGAGCGTTTTCCCAGATTGGGGAAACCCTATCTCACTGGTCGAAAGGCCGCGCCTCACAGCCGCGTGAAAGCCTCGCTGGACATTGCAACGCTGCGATGCGGGAGGGGTTGGTCTGTTGGAAAAGCGTAAGAAAACGGCCATTTCGAAGGGTGCGCGCCTCAGCATCGACATCGGCGGCTCCCTCACGGATATCGCCGTCCTTTGCCCCCAAATTTATTGGGCGTCCAAACGCAAATTTTCCCGCAGTGCAGACTTCGAAAGCGGAACGGTCGCTGCTGCCACCGACTCGCTCCTCAGGGTGGGGTAGTGTTTGGAGCGCCAAAGCTGAGGAAACGCCGATGTTCAAACGCGTGCTGATCGCCAACCGTGGCGAGATCGCTATCCGCATCGCCCGAGCGGCGGCGTCGCTCGGGGTGGAATCGGTTGCCGTATTCACCGCCGCGGATTCGCAGTCGCTGCATACCAAGCTGGCGGACAAGGCCCGCGAGATCGGCAAGAGCGGCGCCGATCCGCTGCGCGCCTATCTCGACATCGAGGCGGTGATCGCGGCGGCCAAGGAGAGCGGCGCCGACTGCGTCCATCCGGGCTACGGCTTCCTCTCGGAGAACGCCACCTTCGCCGAGCGCTGCCGCGCCGAGGGCCTGCGCTTCATCGGTCCCTCCCCCGCCGCCCTCGCGCTGTTCGGCGACAAGGTCGCGGCCCGCGCCTTCGCCGAGAAGCAGGGCATCCCCGTCGTCCCCGGAGCGCCGGCGCTCGCCTCCAGCGATGAGGCCAAGGCGACGGCGCACAAGATCGGCTATCCGGTGATGCTGAAGGCATCGGCCGGCGGCGGCGGGCGCGGCATGCGCGTCGTGACCAAACCGGAAGAAATGGACGAGGCGTTCGCGCGCTGCCAGGGCGAAGCGCTGGCAGCGTTCGGCAACGACGCGGTCTTCCTCGAAAAGATCGTGCCGCGGCCACGCCACATCGAGGTCCAGGTCTTGGGCGACGGCCAGGGCAACGTCGTGCACCTCTTCGAGCGCGACTGCTCGGTGCAGCAGCGCCATCAGAAGGTGGTCGAAGTGGCGCCCGCGCCCGGCCTCGACGCCGCCCTGCGCCAGCGCATCCTCGCCAATGCCGTGACGCTCGCGCGCGCCGCTGCTTACGAGAATGCCGGCACGGTCGAGTTCCTGGTGGATCCCGAAAGCGGCCGGCACTTCTTCATCGAGTGCAACCCGCGCATCCAGGTCGAGCACACCATCACCGAGCAGGTGATGGGGCTGGACCTTGTCGAGGCGCAGTTCCGCATCGCTTCAGGCGACTCGCTCACCGTGATCGGCCTCGCCGACCAGAAGGCGGTCGGCCAACCGCGCGGCTTCGCCATCCAGGCGCGGGTCGTGGCGCAAGGCACCGGCACGCTCACCGCCTATCGCGAGCCGTCCGGTCCGGGCGTACGGGTCGATGCCTGCGGCTATCTCGGGCTGGCACCGCCGTCACAGTTCGATCCGCTGCTGGCCAAGGTGATCGGCCAGTCGGGCTCCGCGGGCACGTTCGAGTCGGCGATCGATCGCACCGAGCGCGCGCTGGCGGAATTCCACATCGCCGGGGTACCGACCAATCTTGAGCAGTTGCGCGCCATCCTGGCCCATCCCGAGTTCCGGCGGGGCAATGCCCGCACGACCTTGCTCTCCGATACGATCGATCCTGCGAAGGGCGAGCAGGCGACGCTGAAGTTCCTCGACCAGCAGGCCAACGCACTCGGTCGCGGGCCTGGAGCGCGCGGCGCTTCGGCTCCTGCTCGGCCACTGCCTGTCCCGCCCGGCCATCAGGCGGTCGAGAGCCCGCACGCCGGCGCGGTCGTCGACATCAAGGTGCGCGCCGGCGACACCGTGAAGGTTGGCCAGACGCTGTTCGTCGTTTCCGCGATGAAGATGGAAAGCTCGATCGGCTCGCCCTGCGCCGGTGTCGTCGAGAGCGTGGCGCCGGTCGAATCCGGCAGCAACGTCGACGGCGGGCAGATCCTCGCCGTCATCAAGCCGTCAGGAGCCGCGCAGGCGGCGCCGGTCCTGCCGGCTGACGAGACCTGGACACCGATGCTCGACAAGGTCGCAGCACTTCAGGCGATCGCCCACAAGCGTTTGGCGCCGGGCTCGAACGAGCCCGGCGTGGTGCGCCAGCGCAACCGCAACAAGCTCACCTGCCGCGAGCGCATCGACGCGCTGCTCGATCGCGGCAGTTTCCGCGAGGTCGGCAGTCTGGCCGGCTTCGCAAGCTTCGACGACGACGGCGAGATCGCCGCCTTCACACCAGCCAGCCATGTCGGCGGCCAAGGTCGCATCGAGGGCCGTCCCTGCATCGTCTGCGCCGACGACTTCACCTCGCGCGGCGGCCATGCCGACGGCGCGATCGGCCAGAAGTCGCGCTACCTCGACCGGCTGTCGATCGAGATCCGGACGCCGTCGATCCGCCTGCTCGACGGTTCGTCAGGCGGCGGCAGCGTCGCCACCATGGTGCCCAAGCAGGGCGCCGGCGCCGAGGCATCGGCCAAGGAAAGCACGGGCGCCATCAAGGTCGGCCAGCCGCGCGTGGTGGGTGGCGGTGGCTCGTTCCTGCCGGGCCATCTCGGCAGCAGTTACTACGCCGACCAGCTGGCGACGGTGCCGGTGGTCAACATGCTGCTGGGCAGCGTCGTCGGCATCGGCGCGGCCAAGGCGGTGCTCGGGCATTTCTCGGTGATGGTGCGCGACATCTCGCAGTTGTTCGTCGCCGGCCCGCCGGTGGTCAGCCACGCCATGGGCTACGACGTGACCAAGGAGGACCTCGGCGGCTGGCACATCCACTGCCGCAACGGCTCGGTCGACAATCTCGCGGAGAGCGAGGAGGAGGCGATGGCCCAGACCCGCCGCTTCCTGAGCTACCTGCCCTCGAGCGTCTACGAGGCGCCACCGGTACAGGCGACGACCGACAGGGCCGACCGCCGCGAGGAGGAGCTGCTGACGCTGGTGCCGCGCAAGCGCACCGCGACCTTCGACGTGCGGCGCGCGATCCGGCTGATCGCCGACACCGACAGCTTCTTCGAGATCGGGCCATTGTGGGGCACCGACCAGGTCACGGGCTTCATCCGCCTCAACGGCCATCCG
>DASXQC010000057.1:0-7118 GCA_036493235.1 Reyranella sp. | reverse complement strand
GTGCGGCCCCTTCTCCGGGCGCACGCAGCGCAACACCCAGTCGCCGTAGGTCGCGGTGGTCTGGGCCGGATCGTTGGACGGCGCGGGAGCCGCAGGCGGGGCCGGGGCAGCGGCCGGTGGCTTGGCAGCCGGCGGCGTCTGCGCCGCCGCGGAAGCGGCCACCAGCACGGCCAGGAGTCCAACCAGAACCGAATGACGCATCATCGAGAATCCCTGCTGTTTCAGGCAGCTTTGGCCGAGCCGTCGCCACCGATTGTCGCCATCACCGTATAGCATCTCGCCGAAGATCTCGGGCCGGCCGAAGAAGAACTTTTGCACGGCCTGCGGGCCGAGCTCCCGCGCCAGGGCGACGCGCGTGTCGTCGTCGCCGATCAGCCGGACCGCCGCCTTGACGAAGTCGTCGACAGTCCGCGCGACCAGCCACGACGGCAGGCCGATCCGCTCGAACATGCCCTGGTCGATACGCTCTGCACCTCGCGACCGGTCTTGCAGACGCCGACCAGGCCCGCGGTGATGTATCGACGATGCCGTTGGTGTTGGCGAACGGGAACGGGTTCAGGAACAGATCGCAGCCGGCGATGCGCTGCATGTACTGCTCGTAGGGCTGGTGCGGGTGCACCGTCGCGCGGTCGCCAAGATAGTGCTTCACCAGCCGTGCCACCTGGACATCGGGAATGGGGGCCAGACACTGATAGGTCGGATACCGATAAGCCAGATACTGGTCGTCGCCCGCGTCGGCCGAAGAGCGGGACATCGCCGGCACCCGCATCGGACGATGCTGGTGATGGTGCGCGGCGAAGCTGCCATGCGCGTCTTCATCCATCTGCTTCTGAATTTTCTCCATCGTACCGATCGGGAGCGACGGGCGTTCTATGGCACCGACATCGACATGGCAGCGATCTCCGAAACGGTCGACATCGCCGCCCTCGAAGCCAAGATGCGTGACCCCGCCTTTCGCGAGGCCTTTGGCGACTACAGGCAGGCGGTGGGCATCGAACGCCAGCGTCCGGTGAACGCGCTATCGGTATCGGAGACGACCGGCATCCCGCGCGAGACGGTGCGGCGCAAGTTGAAGACGCTGATGGAGAGAGGCGTGCTGGCCGAGAAGGATGGCGGCTACATCTACAAGCCGGGCAACGTGCAGAATCCGCAGCACCTGGAGGCCTTCGAGCGCGGCATGCGCGACACGCTTCAGTTCATCAACGACTGCCTGAAGCTCGGCCTGCTGCAGCTCGCCTCCGCGAAAGGGCGCAAGGCCTAGCCGGCGAAGCTCAGGCAGTAGTCGCGCACCCGCTCGAGCGGGATGCGGGCGTGGCTCTGGACGATGATGAACTTGCCGCCCGGGTCGGTGCCGCCAGGAAGCTGCACCAGCCGCTCGAAATCGTCGGCGCCCCAGACGCAGGTGTGTTCTGAGAACAGCTGGGTGTCGTGGAAGTAACTCGGATCCCAGTGGACGTGATAATCGAACAGGTTGCCCTTGAGCTCGGCGACGCCGGTGTAGAGCGAATACTCAGTCCAGGCGATGCCGCCGCCGAGATTGCGCAACACACAGAAGCCGAGGGACGTCATCGGATCGAACGGTCCGCGCTGGAAGTGAGCCAGCGCCTGACGGCAGAGATCGCCGTGCAGGATATTGGGCGTGACCGAGAGCCCGTGCGTGCGCACGTCATAGGGCACACCGACGAACTCCGAGGCGTTCTTCCACCACTCATGGTGACGCTTGGGCTCCCAGCGCGACAGCGCCCGACCGTGCTCGACGAAGGTACCGGCGTCGAAATCGCCGACGCAGCAGACGTCCGAATCGAGGGTCAGGAAGCCGCCGAAGCCCAGGTGCGCGGGCACATGCAGCTTGACCAGCTGCTGACGGTACCAGCCCGGCAGGGCATAGAAGCGGCTGAGCGGCCCGAAGAATTCGCTCTCCGAACGGACCTCGACCTCGATCTTGGGGAAATACGGCAGGCTGGTGCGCAGCAGGGGCACATCGTTGCGTGGCGCAACGATCAACACCTTGAACGGCTGGCTGTCACGCCAGTGCTTGGCCAGCGATTCGATCAGCAGCCCGGCGCGTTCGAGGTCGCCCCGGCGCTTCAGCTTGCGCAAAGCCAGAGGCAGGATTGCTTGTCTGATTTCGGAGAACATCGGGCGTCGACCGAATGTAGGCTCAGCGTTGATGCTTATCAATTAATACGGCCGACAAGCCTAGACGCTCCGACGTCACACCACCCCCCGGACAAAAAAAAGACGCCGGGCCCGAGGGCCCGGCGAGTCAAACAGGGAGGCTTCACGTCTGGGAGACGTGGGATCACGAGGATCCCGAGTTTCGAACGCGATCAGCCGAAACCTTTCGTGTCGAAAACCTGAAGATAAAGTACCGCCTCGGACCGTGAATGTGAGCGTCCGTGTTTTGGACACTGACATGCGGGTCACGCATGCCTTGCATCGGTGATGCAATACACGCGCTAATGGCTCCTAAAAGCGCGTTTCGGCCACTTTGCGCAGGAGGAAATCGCGGAAGACCGCGATTCGCTTGGAATGCCGCAATTCTTCGGGATACGTGAAGTAGACGTCGGTGGTCCGGACGTTGAGGTCCGGCAGCAGCATCTCGAGCTTGGTCGATTCACGGGCGAGGTAGTCGGGCAGCGAAGCTATCCCCAGCCCCGACTCGACGGCGCGGAAGATGCCGTAGGTGTTGTTCACCCGCAGCACCACCTGGCGGGGGTTCTCGCCGGCATTGCCCTCGCGCAGCAGCCAGTTCACGTCCTGGACCGGCGCCCGGGCGTCCTCGCCGAAGATGATCAGGCGATGCTGGTCCAGCTCGTCGACCGAGGCCGGCTTGCCGTACTTCTCGACGTAGGTATGCGAGGCGTAGACGTGGGCACGCACGGTCAGGAGATGGCGCTGCACCAGACCGGGCTGGCGCGGCATCATCATGCGGATGGCGACATCGGCCTCGCGCATGCCGAGGTCGAGCTCGTTGTCCGACAGCACCAGGCTGACGTCGATGTCCGGGTACGTGGTGATGAACTCGTGCATCTGCGCCGTCAGCCAGGTCGAGCCGAAGCCGACGGTCGCGTGGATCTTGAGCCGGCCGGCCGGCTTGTCCTGGTTGGCGCGCAACAGCGCCTCGGCGGTGTTGACCTTGGCTGCCATGTCCCGTGCGGTCCGGTACAGAAGCTCGCCCTGCTCGGTCAGGATCAGGCCGCGCGCATGGCGGTGGAACAGCATCACGCCGAGCTGCTCCTCGAGCGCGCCGATCTGGCGGGAGATTGCCGATTGGCTGAGTTTCAGCCCCTCGCCCGCGTGCGTGAAGCTGCCGGCATCGGCCACCGCCTGGAAGATGCGCAGCTTGTCCCAGTCCATGACGTCCCTCTCCCTTGCGCTAGCCTACTCGGCGGCTTGCGCGAGCTTCGCCTCCTGGTGCGCCATCCACTTCTCCGCTTCGAGCGCGGCCATGCAGCCTGTGCCCGCCGCGGTCACGGCCTGGCGGAAGACCTTGTCCTGCACGTCGCCCGCCGCGTAGACGCCCTCGATGTCGGTCGCCGTCGAATCGGGCTTGGTGATGAGGTAGCCCTCGCTGTCCATCGCCAGCTTGCCCTTGAACAGTTCGGTGTTGGGCGAATGGCCGATTGCGATGAACACGCCATCGGTCGGAAGCGTACTTTCCGCGCCTGTCCTGACGTTGCGCAGCCGCACCCCGTTCACCAGCGGCGCTGGCGCGCTCTCGCCCAGGACCTCCTCGAGCACGGTGTCCCAGACGACGGTGACTTTGGGGTTCTTGAACAGCCGGTCCTGCAGGATCTTCTCGGCGCGGAAGCTGTCGCGCCGGTGGACCAAGGTGACCTTGGAGGCGTGGTGCGTGAGGTAGAGGGCCTCCTCGACCGCGGTATTACCGCCGCCGACCACCACGACTTCCCTGTTGCGGAAAAAGAAGCCGTCGCAGGTTGCGCAGGCTGAAACGCCGCCGCCTCGGAAGGTCTCCTCGGTCGGGATGCCCAGCCAGCGGGCGGTTGCGCCGGTCGAAATGATCAATGCATCGGCTTCATAGCGGTCGCCGGAATCGCCGGTGCAGACGAACGGCCGCTTCTTGAGGTCGACCTCGATGATGGTGTCGAAGAACAGCTGGGTGCCGACATGCTCGGCCTGCTTCTGCATCTGCTCCATCAGCCAGGGCCCCTGGATAACGTCGGCAAAGCCCGGATAATTCTCGACATCGGTCGTGATCGTGAGCTGGCCGCCCGGCTGGATGCCCTGCACCAGCATGGGCTTGAGGCTCGCGCGGGCCGCATAGATCGCCGCCGTATAGCCGGCCGGTCCGGAGCCCAGGATCAGTACCTTACCGCGATGTGTTGCTGCCATGTCCTACCCGCATCCCATCCGCCGCATGTCGCAGTCATATATGCAAACCTCCGCTGCATTGCACGGAGGTTATGGCGGGGATAAGCGCAATTGTTCTCGGGTAATGCGAGCCTTTTGGCAATTTTATTGCGTGCATGGCATGGTTCTGGCATAGACCGCCGCCACTGGAGGAAAATCCCATGGCCCGGGCCAAGCTCGACCGTATCGACCGACGAATTCTCAGCGATCTGCAATCCAACGGCCGCATGACCAATGTGGAGCTGGCCGAGCGCGCCGGCATATCGGCGCCGCCCTGCCTGCGCCGGGTGCGAGCGCTGGAGCGCGCCGGGATCATCAAGGGCTACCACGCCGAACTCAGCCCCGAGGCGCTGGGCTACAGCGTGTCCGTGTTTGCGCTGGTGGGCCTGAACAGCCAGGCCGAGACCGACCTCAAGTCGTTCGAGGAGCTGGTGTCCGGCTGGAGCGAGATCCGCGAGTGCCACATGCTGGCTGGCGAAGCCGACTTCCTGCTGAAGATCGTCGCCGAGACCTGGGACGAGTACCAGAAGTTCCTGACGACGCGTCTGACCTCGGCGCCCAACGTCAGTCATGTCAAATCGATGATGGTGTTCCGCACCGCCAAGCAATTGCCGGGCGTGCCGATTTCAACCGAGTAGGCGCATGGACACGCTGGCCGACGTCGACGTCACGCTCGAGCGCCTGCACGAGATCGCCGACGCCTTCGCGCGGCGCGATGTCGACGGCATCGTCGACGCCTTCGCCGAGGACGGCGAGTTCCGTAACGCCAAGGGTCCCGACTTCTGGGGCCAGAGCTATAAGGGCAAGGAGGCGATCCGCTCCTACTTCGAGCCGTTGTTCGCGGCCGCGAGCGACGTCGCGTGGAAGCACACCAGCGAGTTCATCTGCGGCAACCGCGCGGTAACCGAATGGCACCGCACCGCCACGCTCCGGACCGGCGAGAAGCAGTCGTGGCTGGGCTGCGACCTCTACACCTTCCGCCGCGGCCTGATCCTCATGAAGGATACGTACATCAAGGTCGTCGGTTAGGCCCTTGCGGGAAACGCTGTGTAGCGATAACGTGCGGTAGATACACAGCGTTACCGTTTAACGACGGAGGCTCCGCATGAAGAACCTGCTGCAGGCCGGCCGGGTCCTGGCGATGGACCTCGCTTCGACCATCCTGTTCCTGGCTCTCTACCTCATCACCGACAACCTGATCTTCTCAGTCGCGCTCGGCATGGTCCTGGGCGTGACCCAGATCGGCTGGCAGTACATGCGCAAGCAGCCGATCGGCAGCCTGCAGCTTCTGAGCGTGGTCCTGATCCTGGCGTCGGGCTCGGCCACGCTGCTGACCCGGGACGCGACCTTCATCATGCTGAAGCCCAGCGTCATCTACTGCATCGTCGGCACCGTGATGCTGAAGCGCGGCTGGATGAACCGCTACCTGCCCGCGCGCGCCGCGCCGGTCCTCGATGTCGCCACCGCCTTCGGCTACGCCTGGGCTGGCCTGATGTTCGCCTCGGCCGTGCTCAACATCGGGCTCGCGCTGTCATTCGACGCCAAGACCTGGGCCGCGCTCATGTCGGGCTGGGGCCTGTTCAGCAAGATCGGCCTGTTCCTGATCCAGTACGCCACGATGACCGCGGTCGGCCGGCGCCGCGCGGCCGCGGCAACAGCACCGGGAGCACCAGCTCCCGCTGCGTGATCCGCGTCCGGCCGACGCCTACAGCAGGTGCTCGACCCGGATCGGCAGGCTGCGGCAGCGGATGCCGGTCGCATGGAACACAGCATTGGCGACCGCGGCGTTGACGCCGGTGTTGCCGAGCTCCCCGACACCCTTGATGCCCAGCGGATTCACCTCAGCGTCGTGCTGCGGCAGCAGGATGGTCTCGATGCGGCCGATGTCGGCATGAACCGGCACGTGATAGCTGGCGAGATCGCGCGTAACGTAGCGCGCCGTGCGACGGTCGATCTCGGTCGACTCGTGCAGCGCCGCCGACAGGCCCCAGATCTGACCGCCCATCAGCTGGCTGCGCGCGGTCAGCGGATTGACGATCGTGCCTGCGGCGAAGGCCCCGACCATGCGCGGCACCCTCACCTCGCCCGTGACGGCATGGACATGCACCTCGACCAGGTGTGCCCCCGACGAGAAGCACGCGTGCCCGGCCCGCACCGCGCGGGCGAACAGGGGAATGCCACGCCGGATCAGGAACTGCGAGAACGGCAGGGCGCCGCGCGGCTTGAAGGTCGCCTCCGCCACCAGTGGTTCCGTCCGCGTCGCGTAAGCCGTGCGCTTCTTCGCCAGCGCCTCGCAGGCCTGGGCCACGGCGTTGCAGTTGCTCGCCGTCGAGACCGAGCCGGCGGTGAGCGGCGCCGCCGGCAGCCGCGAATCGCCCAGCCGCACCTCGATGCGCTCGATCGGCAGGCCCAGCCGGTCGGCCGCGGTCTGGGCCAGGATGGTGTAGGCGCCGGTGCCGATGTCGTGCGTGCCGATCTCGATCAGCGCGCGGTCGTCGGGAAACAGCGTCGCCCGGCAATCGGCCGCCGCGATCTGCGCCGGATAGGCCGCAGCCGCACAGCCATGGCCGACCCACCAGTCGCCGCGCCGCATGGCGCGCGGTGCGGCCGCACGCTCACGCCAGCCGAACGCCGCGGCCGCGGTGTCGAAGCATTCCATCAGCGCGCGGCTGGTGAACGGCTTGCCGTTCACCGCGTCGACCGGCGTGTCGTTGCGCCGCCGCAGCTCGATCGGATCGAGGCCC
>DASXQC010000056.1:0-7954 GCA_036493235.1 Reyranella sp. | reverse complement strand
TTCGAAGCAAGACGACGACCCCCGGCACCCCCGGGGGTTTTTGTTTGAGGAGAACCCGAGGGACCGGCAACGAGGGCCGTTAAGCCGTCTTCCCTTTCGAACGACCACGCTTTCCGGTGACCGCGGAATTTTTTTGACCGCAGGCCCGCCCGATTACTTCGAGCAAGGCGCGCTTCTCGGCCGTACGGTACTTGCCCGAGTTCGGCGCCACGTAGTCGTAGCCTTGGAGGCCGAGCTCGGCCTTTCGGCGTTCGATCGATGCAGCCAAGTCTTTGAGCTTCACGGTTCTCATGGTGTCGACCACTGGATCAACGTCGCTAACGAGGCCTCGTTGGCGGTTTCGTCCCTGATCCGCCGATCTAGATACTGCGAACCCGAAACGACCTGGACGTCAAACTTCAGCATTGGATGCCACAGGGATCTCTTGAGCCATCCAACGGTTTGCGGACGTTCGAAGCCTACCGCCTCGAGCTCGGCGAAGAACTCGGATTGCCATTGACTGACAAAATCGAAATCGCCGGACGTGATTCTGCCGCCCGTCTAGAGCTCGACGGCCGCTCCGCCGACCAGGACCGGCGCGGAATGACCTCGGCGGACCAGCCGGTCGGCTGCAACCGCCAGCAGGGTCAGCGCTTCGGAGAACTCGGTTCGATAGGTCGTCATGGCTGCAACACCCTGGCGAGTATACGCCATACGGTGCATTTCACGGGGCGCCAAGGCACGCGACGTGGTGGAACCACGCGTTGACTGGTTAGCGCAGTCAGCGCCGACATCCTCGCTCTGCGAACCCGACTGCGCGGGCGGGCTTGTCAGCCGTCCGCCCCGGATCGACGCTTGGCCCGATAGCGGACGCCGGGCCGTAGAGCCTGCGCCGCAGGAGGATACGCCCATGAGCACGACCGCGGCCGACATGCCGACCGGGCCATCGTATCAACCGTCGAGTGTCGGCCCGCTCGAAGAGAAGCACCGACGCTTCGCGAACTATCGCGCGGTCGCCGACGGCGGCGGCATCACCCGCACGCACTGGCACGTCGCCACGGCCAACAGCCTCGGCTGGGGCTTCGACGGGATGGACGGCGTGATCTTCGCGCTGGTCTCGCCGCTGATCATCAAGGACTTCGCGCTGACCGTCCCGCAGTACCGCACCGGCCTGCAGGTCTCGCTCTTCATCGGCATCGCCGGCCTCTACTTCTGGCCGTGGCTGTCCGACCGCTACGGGCGGCGCACGCTCTTGGCGATCAACATCGCGCTGTTCTCGCTGCTGATGCCGGTCGTCGCCCTGTCGCCGACCTTCGCGGTGTTCGTCGCCGCCCGCTCGGCCGTGGGCTTCGCGCTGAACGGCGAATGGTCCCTCGGCTCGATGCTGGTGGCGGAGACGTGGCCGCCGCATCTGCGCGGCCGGGTGATCAGCATCAGCCGCGCCTCGTGGTGCTTCGGCGCCTCGCTCGCCGGCGCCATCACCGGCATCGCCGCCGCGCTCTGGGGCTGGCGCATCGCCGTCATGGTGCCGGGCGTGATCGCGCTGCTGGCGATCTACGTCCGCGCCACCTGTCCCGAGTCGCCCTACTGGGTGCGCACGCAGGACCGCAAGAGCCGGGTGCGCGAGGCGATCGAGCGCGGCCGGCCGGTGAGCGAGGACGACCGCGCCTGGTTCCTGAAGGCGGGCCGCGTCGGCATCCGCCAGGTCTTCATGCCGGACATCCTGCCCTCGACCCTGGTGGCGCTGTTCGTCGCCTGCTGCAGCACCTGCATCTTCGGCACGGTCGGCGCCTGGATGCCGCTCTACCTCGCGACCGAGAAGCACTGGTCGACGGCGGAGTACAGCACCTTCTACGTCTTCTGGGGCATCGTCGGCTTCTTCGGCCTGTGGCTGGCCGGCTGGCTCGCCGACCGCTACGGAAGGCGCACCGGCTTCATCGTGCTGCTGCTACAGGGGGCGGCGTTCCTCACCGCCTGGATCTACAGCGACAGCCGCCTGCTCTTATGGCTGTTCGGCCTGGGCTGGAGCTTCGGCTTCCTCGGCTTCTGGGGGCCGAGCACGGTGCTCACGGCGGAGATCTTCCCGACCCGCATACGCGGCGTCGCCAACGGCGTCGTGTGGGCGATCGCCTACTTCGTCGGCTTCGTGCTGTGGCCGTTCGCGACGGTCGCGCTACAGCAGTCGACCGGCTCGTTCAAGCTGGCCTTCCTTTGCATCCCGGTCTTCATGCTCGCCATGGCGCTCGGCGTCTGGCTGTGGGTGCCCGAGCATGCCGGCAAGGAGCTGAACAAGATCAGCGTGTGAGGCTGGCTGCGACCCTCCGAGTTTCCCGCCGATTCGCGCATCCTGGAAACTCCTGAGCATACCCCCTTTGCCTCCGGGCGCGTTCCCGTCTCGGATGCCAAGGTAATGCCGTCCTAGAGGACATGTCTGGGATCGGTGGCCGGCCCTCGTCTTGCTCCCTCCTCGTGTCGCAACGGGTCGGCCACCACGATCCGACAGAGTGGTTTACCGGGGTTCGTTGGCCGCAGCGTTTGACGCGGCGTGCGAATGACCGCCGTCACAGGTCGGAGGGGATATGCAAAAGCTGGACTTTGGCCTTTTCCTCGCCATTGCCGCTGGCATCGCTTCCTTTTTGACAGCGATCTACAGCACCGCCTACGCATTGCACTTCATCATACCAGGCTGACCGACGACGACAGGCTCGAGCTGCTGGTCCGGTGCCCGGTCCAGCCGCTCAGTCACCCGACCGCAGTACCCCGCAAGCTCCCATGCGCAACGGCTATCGTGTCGGCATAGTTCGGGGCGTGCATGCCATTGGGGGGTAGTGCAATGTCACAAGTGCAGATAGAGCGACTTGCTCGCGCGATTCAGCTGGCGCAGGCCGATCTGGGGGAGGCTGAGCGCCGTCTCTTTGTCGATCCGACAGATGAGTTTGCGCAAATGTCGGTCGAATTGTTTCGATCCGAAGTAGAATCGTTTCGGCAGATCCTGAACCAAGAGCAGCGGTTCGCACCCGCGTGAGTGAGCGCGCCAACGCGGTGGAACCTGCGCAGAAGCGGTCCTCGGATGAGCACAATGGCAAGGTTCGGACCCCTGCCCACTGGCTCAGGAAGGCGATCAGGGCGCGCATCAGCGCGAGCAGATACCCGGAAGATCGGCATGCGTTGGAGAACGTTGCGGAGATGTACGAGCTGATGGCCGAGCGAATGGCGCAGTTCAATACTCATCCGAAGACGAATAGGCCGCCGTACCGAGGGGGAGTCGGTCGGCGGCCGTAGGATGGGTGACCAGCTTGCCCCGTGTGGCTGAGGGGGTCCGGTCGCTTTCTTGGGTGGGTCGCCGGCAAATGCAGCGACCAACCGAATGAATGACTACGGTCGTGAAAAGGTTGCCTGCGCCGTTACTTTTCCGTCCACAGCCGGCTTCGCGTCTGCTGTCGACCCGCATCCGCGGCGTCGCCAACGGCGTCGTGTGGGCGATCGCCTACTTCGCCGGCTTCGTGCTGTGGCCGTTCGCGACGGTCGCCCTGCAGCAGTCGACCGGCTCGTTCAAACCGGCCTTCCTCTGCATCCCGGTCTTCATGCTCGCCATGGCGCTCGGCGTCTGGCTGTGGGTGCCCGAGCATGCCGGCAAGGAGCTGAACAAGATCAGCGTGTGAGGCTGAGACCACTGCGGGAAGTGCGCAAAGCCCCTTTCCGCACTTCCCGCAGTGGTCGCTCATGTGTGCAGCGGTCTGTAGATTGGATGCATGGCGCTCAAACGGATGGACAACGTCGGGATCGTCGTCGAGGACCTCGACGGGACGATCGATTTCTTTCGTGAGCTCGGCCTCGAGCTCGAAGGGCGGACCGCGATCGAAGGAGAATGGGCCGGACGTGTCACCGGACTGGGCAACCAGCGCGTCGAGATTGCCATGATGCGCACGCCGGACGGCCACAGCCGGCTCGAGCTCTCCCGCTTCCTCACGCCGCCGGCCGTCGCCGATCACCGCAACGCCCCGGTCAACGCTCTGGGCTACCTCCGCGTCATGTTCACCGTGGACGACATCGACGACACGCTCGAAAGACTCCGCCATCGCGGCGCGCAGCTCGTCGGCGAAGTCGTCCAGTACAAGGACGCGTATCGGCTCTGCTACATTCGCGGGCCCGAAGGGCTCCTGATCGGACTCGCCCAGGAACTCGGCTGAGCGCGCGACAACCGCCCCCTTCTCCGCCCGCGTCTTCGCGGGACGATTGTGGTGGAGCGCCGAGAGGCATAGGCTTTCCACATTGTCGGCTGAGACACTGGGCGCCGACGACCGAGAGACAGCGGCACGATCATGTGTGTCCCGCGCTCCCGCTTGAGCGGCGATGGAGGCGCATCCGTGGACAAGGAATTCATGGCCTTCTTGCGCGAGCAGCAACGCATGCGGGCTGAGAACCGCAGGGACATGAGATAGCTCGATGGCTGTCTCAAGAACCTGTCGCAGGAGGCCGTAAAGCGCTCGCTGGAACTGCTGAAGCGCACCGAGAGAAAGCCCCTGACCCGAATCGGGACACCGTCCGACGGAGGGGGCAGTGACAGGCCTCCCGAAAGCGCCTAACGGTTACCCATCGCCGGCCGAGACACTCGGGCGCTGGCGGCTGAGAGACAGCGGCATCTGAGCAAAGCATGTCCCGCGCTCCCGATCATTCCGATGACCGGGCGGAACATGGGCACATCAAAGGATGAGTCGGCTCAGGACGCAGCCGTCCGGCGCATGGCCGACCAGGAGCGGCGGGTCGAAAAGCAGCGTCGGATCGTCAAACGCCTGGAACTGCAGGGGCGCCCGGTCGTGGCTGCAAGGGCGTTGCTTGAACTGATGGAAAGCAGCCTTGGGATCATGCGCGTCAGGCTGCCCCTGATTTCAAGGTAGTACCGCCGATCGCGCGTGAGGAGCACTGCGGAAAGTGCGCAAAGGGGCTTTCCGCAGTTAGCGCAGTGGTCGCTCACCCTCTCGCCGGCCGCACGCACGCCAGCGCCGCTATTGCGAGCAGGACGGCGGACACCGTGTAGATCCAGAACGACGGCAGGATCGGCAGCAGCACGCCGGCGGCCAGCGGGCCCGTCCCGGCGCCGATGTCGCGCCAGATGTTGCGGGCGGCGAGCGCCTGGACGCGGCCGGGGCCGGGCGTGCGGCGCGCCACGATCGGCGAGATCAGCGGCAGCGACAGCGCGCGCAGCACGACGATGGCGGCCGCGCAGCTCCACAGCCAGCCCGCGCCGAAGCCCACCAGCACGACCGTGGTCATCAGCGACAGCGTCACCAGCAGCCGTTCGGGCCCGACGCGCTCGGCGATGTGGCCGCCGACCGGGCTCAGCAGGATCTCGGAGAAGTAGCGCAGCGCCATCAGCAGCCCCGCCGCCAGCACCGCGCCGCCCGGCAGCAGGTCTTTGCCGAGATAGCCGAGGCCCATCACGAACAGGCCGTCGAGCGTGAAGCCCTCGAGGAACGACCAGACGTCGAGGCTGGTCGGCAGCGTGAGCCGCCGGCGCATCGGCGGCGCCGGGTGGGACTCGACCGGCAGGCGCCGCGTGGCGAGCAATCCGGTGAGCGCGACCGCCGTCAGCACGAAGAAGATCACGCGCGGCCCCCAGGCCTCGGCCAGCAGGGCGCCGATAGGCAGCGCCAGCATCGGGCCCATCGCGACGATGGCGCGCGAGCGGCCGTTGCGCCGCGAGGCGCCCGCTGCCTGCGCGGTCGCCGTCGCCTGGGTCGAGAGGTTCAGCGCGGCGAACGACAGGCCCCACAGCAGGCGCATCGGCAGCAGCAGCCACAGGCCCGACAGCGTGGCGTAGCCGAGCGCGCTGATCGCCGCGGCGATGACGGCCAGCGTGTCGGTCGGGCGGTCGCCGCGCCGCGCATAGAACCGCGCGACCCAGCCATAGCCCATGATGCGGATCAGCCGGTTGGCCGCCAGCAGGATGCCCGCCTCGGCGACCGTAACGCCGAACTGCGGCGCGAACATCGGCAGCAACAGGTAGAGGACGGTGTCGCCGGGCAGCGCCACGGCCAAGGCAATGGCCGAGAAGCGGGCGTTCAGGTCGGTCGTGGACGGCGAGGGCGAGGGCGGCGCAGCAGCGGGGGAAACGGACGCGGACACGGCCGGCACTCTCGTTCTGTTACGGTCCCGTGACAAACGATGTGATCTCCCGATATGCGTGATAAAAACTCACGCATGAAGCCCGGCCCCCTCCCGCCGCTCAATGCGCTGCGCGCGTTCGTCGTGGCGGCGCGCCACCTCAGCTTCTCGCGCGCGGCGCTCGAGCTCCACGTCACCCACGGCGCAGTCAGCCGCCAGGTGCGCGCCCTGGAGGATCATCTCGGCGTCGCCCTGTTCGAGCGACAGGTGAGGCAGGTCAGCCTCACCGTCGAGGGCCAGCAGCTCTATGCCGAGGCGCGTCCCGCGCTGGAGCAGATCGCCGCTGCGGCGCGGGCTGTGACGGTGCGCGTGCCGGTGCGCGCCGTGCGGATCAACGTGCGGCCGTCCTTCGCGGTGCGCTGGCTGATCCCGCGCCTGCCGGATTTCGTCGCCCGCCACCAGGGGATCGAGCCGCAGGTGCTGACCAGCACGCTGAAGCCCGACCATGCGACCGAGCCGTTCGACATCGCCATCCGCCGCGGTGTCGAAGGCTGGCCGCCGACCTTGAAGGTGCAGCCCTTCTCGACCGACGAGCTGGTGCTGGTCGCAGCCCCTTCGCTGCTCGCGGCCAAGCCGATCACCGGGGCGAAGGCGCTCGCCGCGCACGTGTTCCTGGCGTGCAAGACTCGCAAGTCGGACTGGGACGAGTGGAAGATGCAGGTCGGCCAGCCGCGGCTGAAGCCGGCGCGCCGCCTGCAGTTCGACCACGTGCACTTCGTCCTGCAGGCCGCGGTCGACGGGCTGGGTTTCGCGCTGACACCGCGCTCGCTGCTCGGCACCGACGTCGCCGCCGGCCGGCTGGTCTGCCCCCTGCCCCGCCTCACCCTGCCCTTGCAGACGATTTACTACGGCCGTGCCGCCAACCCGAGCCGCGAGACCCAGCTCTTCGCCGACTGGCTCGACACGCAGGGCGCGTGAGCCGGTGGGTTAGCGCAGCACACCTCTCCGCCCGCATCTTCGCGGGGGGAGAGGGAGGGGCCCATCGCGAAGCGATGGGAAGGTGAGGTGGGTCAGGCCTCTCATCTCTCATCGCACACCTTCTCTGTTGCACGATCACCCTTCCTCCCCGTTGCTGCGCACCGAGTCCCTTCCTCTCCCCCGCTTGCGCGGCGGAGAGGACGCTCGAGACCACTGCGCAAACTGCGGAAAGCCCCTTTCCGCACTTCCCGCTGTGGTCGCTCGTGCGTGTGCGTGGAGAGCGAGGGTTACCGACCCCTCGTCCTGCGCGCCTTCACGCGCCGGACGTGGTGGGCACGAAGCCGCTTGAACACGTCGGAAGCCGGCACGTTGGGGCGCTGGTCGGCGAAGGCCTCGTCGATCATCCGACGCAGCCGTTCGTCAACGGGGCTACGCCTCGACGCCGTTCGCCCAGGGCTACGATGGTCGATCGATGCATGCGCGGCATTTGCTATCCCCGCTCCGCCACCAGGCGTGCGCCGCCGAGGCCGCCGCCTTCGTAGAGGCGGGCGATGGTGGCGTAGAACAGCTCCTGCGCGGACCACGCGCCGTCGCCGTGCACGCTGGCGTAGGCGGCGCGGTTGGCGTGCCAGGCGGCGAGGCGTTCGGCGGCGAACGGCGCCCAGTCGGGCGTGAGGTCGGTGTCCGCCACGTCGACGAAGCCTGCGTTGAGCAGGTCGCTCGCGTAGGCGTCGAGGCCGGTCAGCGTGTTGGCATGCACGATGGTTTGGAGGTCGCTGCGGTCTTGTGGCGAGAGCGGCCCTCGCTGGCAGAGATCCTCGATGTAGATCCCGCCGCCCGGCCGCAGCGCCCCGGCGAGGTGCGCGAACAGGCGCGGCCGTTCGGGGATGTG
>DASXQC010000055.1:0-6661 GCA_036493235.1 Reyranella sp. | reverse complement strand
CCGTCGTCCTGGCGATGGACGACGTGGCTGTCCCAGATCTTCTCGAACAGGGTGCGCGGCGCAGGCGGCGGGGGCGGCGGCGTGGCCGACTTCTTGCGGAACGCCATGACGCGCCTACCTCTTTCCGCCGCCCTTGGCGGCGCGGATGTTCTTCTCTTCCTTGGGCTTTTCCTTCTTGAGCTTCTCGCGGCGCGGCGCCTGCGTGGCCATCAACTCGCGCTGGGCCTCGATGTCCTCGGCGATGCGGCTCGCCTTGCCGCGCAGGTCGCGCAGGTAATAGAGCTTGGCGCGGCGCACGATGCCCTTACGGACGACCTCGATCTCCCAGATGTTCGGGCTGTAGAGCGGAAACACACGCTCGACGCCTTCGCCCTCGCTGATCTTGCGCACCGTGAACGAGGAGTTCACGCCGGCGTTCTTGCGCGCGATGCACTGGCCTTCGTAGACCTGGATGCGCTCGCGGCTGCCTTCCTGCACCTTGAGGTGCACCCGGAGCGTATCGCCCGGCTCGAAACGCGGCACCGGCCGTTCGGCGGTGACCTTGTCCATCTGGGCCTGGCCCAGCGCATCGAGAATATTCATCGCATTTGTCCTTTCACTTCTCTTCGTCTCTGTTCGCGGTGCGACGGGCCCACAAATCCGGCCGCCGCTGCCGCGTGATCTCTTCCCGCTGTTTCGTCCGCCACTCGGCGACCCTGCCGTGATGACCCGAGACCAGGATCTCCGGCACGCGCCGCTCGATCCCATCCGGTCCGGTCCACGACGCCGGCCGCGTGTAATGCGGGTATTCCAGCAATCCGTCCTCGAAACTCTCTTCATCTCCTGACTGGGCCGTACCCATCACGCCGGGCAGCAGCCGCACACAACTGTCCATCACCGCCATGGCTGCGATCTCGCCGCCCGAGAGCACGAAATCGCCGACCGAAACCTCTTCCAACGCGTGCGCCTCGATCACCCTTTCGTCGACACCTTCGAACCGGCCGCAGACCAGCAACACACCCGGTCTCTTCGCCAGCTCCCGCGCCCGTGCCTGACTGAACGGCGCACCGCGCGGCGACATCAACAGCTTTGGCACCTCTTTCGATACCGCGGCGATCGCGTCCGACAGAACGTCGGGCTTCATCACCATGCCGGCGCCGCCTCCGAAAGGCGCATCGTCCACCGTGCCATGGCGATCCTTGGCGAACCGCCGGATATCGATTGCTTCCAGCGCCCACGTCCCTTCCTTCAATGCCTTGCCGGCCAGGCTCTCGCCCAGCGGGCCCGGAAACATCTCCGGGAAGAGCGTCAGCGCTGTTGCGCGCCACACGTCAGCTCTCGTCCTCCTTCACGCCACCGCCCGCGAGCAGGCCCGCCGGCGGATCGACCAAAACCTTGCCACCCGTGACATCGATCTCGGGCACTGCCTCGTCGGTGAAGGGCAACATCACTCCGCCCGTCACCTCCATCACCGATCCGGCGCCGAAATCGTGGAAGGCGATCACCTTGCCCCAATTCCGGCCGTCCGTGCCGACCGCCTCGAGGCCGATCAGGTCGGCCTCGTACCACTCCCGTTCGCCCGCTTGAGGCAAACGCTTGCGCTCCACGTAGAGACGCAATCCGCGCAGTGCCTCGGCTGCCGTGCGATCGGCTACGCCATCGATCCGGGCCAAGACTGCGTCGCGTGCGGCGCTGAGGGCCTCGACCCGGTACTCCTTCTTCCCCGATTCGTCCGACAGCGGGCCGTAAGTGGCGACCGCCATCGGGTCCTCGGTGAAGCTCTTGATGCGCACCAGACCGCGAACTCCATGCGGCGCCGCGACGACGCCGAGCAGGACGCGGTCCCCACTCATCAGAGCTCGACTCCCATCAGCTCGCCGCGGCCTCGGCCGGCTTCTCGGCTTCACCCGCGGCGGCGGCCGCGGCCTTCATGCGCTCCTGCGCCTTGGCGCGGGGCGTGCTCTTCTTGGTCTGCTCGCGCCGCTCACGCGGCTTCATCAGCTCGGACTGGGCGAAGAACTTCGCGACGCGGTCCGACGGCTGGGCGCCGACCTTGAGCCAGTGGGCGATACGCTCCTTGTCCATAGTGACGCGCTTCTCGTGCTCGCGCGGCAGCAGCGGATTGTACGTGCCGAGCTTCTCGATGAAGCGACCGTCTCGCGGGCTGCGCGAGTCGGCGACCACGATGTGGAAGTACGGGCGCTTCTTGGTCCCGTGACGGCTCATGCGGATGGATAGCATTCTGTCTCCTTCAAACCTTTCAAATCTTCAGCGCGGGAAACCAGGCGGCGGCTGCATGCCACCGAGGCTGCGCATGAATCCCTTCTCTCCGAGCTTGTTCACTCGCTTCATCATCTTGAGCATGTCGGCATGCTGCTTGAGCAGCTTGTTGACGTCCTGCACCTGAACGCCTGAGCCCTTGGCGATGCGCTTCTTGCGCGAGGCGTGGATGAGGTCGGGGTTGCGCCGCTCCTTGGGCGTCATGGCGAGGATCACTGCCTCCTGACGCTTGAGCTGCTTCTCGTCGATCTTGGCCTTGGACATCGCGGCCTTCGCCTGCATGGCGCCCGGCAGCATGCCCATCAGGCCGCTGAGGCCGCCCATCTTGCGCAGCTGCCGGAGCTGGCTCAGCAGGTCGTCCATGTCGAACTGGCCCTTGCGGACCTTGGCGGCGAGCTTCTCGGCGTCTTCCTTCTCGATCGTCTCGGCGGCGCGCTCGACCAGCGAGACGATGTCGCCCATGCCTAGGATGCGCGACGCGATGCGGTCGGGATGGAACGGCTCCAGCGCATCGAACTTCTCGCCGACACCGATCAGCTTGACCGGGCGGCCGGTGACCGCGCGCATCGACAACGCGGCGCCCCCGCGAGAGTCGCCGTCGACGCGGGTCAGCACGATGCCAGTGACCGCGAGGCGCTCGTTGAACGCCTTGGCCGTATTGACCGCGTCCTGGCCGGTCATCGCGTCGGCGACGAGCAGCGTCTCCTTCGGCTTGGCCAGATCGGAGATCTGCCTGGCCTCCGTCATCAGCTCTTCGTCGATCGACAGCCGGCCCGCGGTGTCGAGGATCAGGACGTCGTAGCCTTCGCGCCGCGCCTGCTCCATCGCCCGGCGGGTGATGGCGAGCGGCATCTCGAGTGGCACGATCGGCAGGGTCGGCACGCCGGTCTGCTCGCCCAGCACCTTGAGCTGATGCTGCGCGGCGGGGCGGCGGGTGTCGAGCGAGGCCATCAGCACCTTGCGACGCGTCGCGAAGGTGCCACTGCCGCCGAACATCTCCGACGCCATGCCCTGCGGGCCCTGGCTGAGGCGATAGCCGATCTTGGCCGAGGTCGTGGTCTTGCCCGAGCCCTGCAGGCCAACCATCAGGATCACGACCGGCGGAATGGCGTTGAGGTCGAGGTCGGCGACGGTGCCGCCCAGCATCTCGACCAGGTGATCGTTGACGAGCTTGATCACCATCTGACCCGGCGTAACCGAGCGGATGACGTCGGCGCCGATCGCCTTGGGCCGGACCTCGTCGACGAACTGGCGGACGACCGGCAGGGCGACGTCGGCTTCGAGTAGGGCCGTGCGCACCTCGCGCAGGGCCGCGTCGACATCAGCCTCGGTGAGCGCTCCGCGCCCCCGCAGCTTGTCGAATACGTCGCCCAGACGTTTGCTCAGACCTTCGAACATCGTTCCGCCATCTCATTCGCCCAAACGCATATCGCGCCGATGCGCGAGCCTTCGCGGATCAGCGGAACTCCCCCTCTCAGGCAACCGAGGGCGGGGGAACCTAGAAATCGGCACGACCGATTGAGCGGCCGGGGTATAAGGCCTGCCGGCCAAGGAGTCAAAAGGCTTGCCGACCGACGCTAACCCTTTGATCCAGAAAGATTATAGTCCTGTCCCCGGCTGGAGCCTGATTGCCTTCGGGCTGGCTTTGCCGGTGATCGGGTACGCCGTCGTACGGTTGCTGCCCAACCGGGAGATGCTGACCGTCCTCGGCGCCTTCTTCCTGATCGGTCTGCTGGCGGTGATTGTGGCGGTGGCGCCGCTCGGCAAGGCGGCCTTTCCCGCCCTGGGCCTGCGGCCAGCCAACTGGAAATACCCGGTATTCGGCGCGCTCGGGACGCTCTTTTTGTCGGTCGCGGTCAGCCAGATCGGCATCGAGCCGCAGGGCATGAAGCAGGTGATCGAGGTGGTGCGCGAGCCGCACGAGCTGATCCTGAGCCTGCTGCTGCTCTCGTTCCTGGCGCCGATCGTCGAGGAGCTGGTGTTCCGCGGCCTGCTCTACGGCTGGGTTACCGGCCGCTGGGGCAGCACGGCGGGCCTGGTCGTGAGCTCGCTCGCCTTCGCCCTCGCGCATTGGGAGCCCGCACACATCATCCTGGTGCTGCCGCTCGGCTTCCTGTTCGGTTGGCTGAGGCGCCGCACCGATTCGCTGCTACCCTCGCTCTTCTCGCACATCGTCAACAACGGCTTCGCCCTGCTGGCGGCGGTGTATCTGCCGAACGTTTAGCTTGCGAGCTTGCGCTCGACGAAGTCGAGGCGGTCCTGGCCCCAGAAGCGCTCGCCGTCGATGACGAAGAAAGGCGCGCCGAACACGCTCTGCTCGACTGCGTCCTTGGTATAGGCGTCGCGCTTGGCCGCCGTTTCCGGCGCCGCGCCCGCCGTCATGACCGCGTCGGCATCGAGGCCGCAGCCGGCGATGATGCCCTTGAGCGTCGCTGGATCGCCGGTGTTCTTCTCCTCGGTCCACAATGCGTTGAGCACCGCGTGGGCGACTTTGATCGCGTCGGCCATGCGGCCCTGCTCGCGCAAGACGATGACGCAGCGCGCCGCGGGTACTTCGTCGGCCGGGAAAAACTTGGGTTCGAGCGTCAGCTTGATGCCGAGATGATCGCGCCACCGCTTCAGCTCCATCATGCGATAGGCTTGGCGCTGCGGCGAGCGCTTGGGCAGCGGGAAGCCGCCCGATGCCGAGAAGACCTGGCCGAAATCGACCGGCCAGATGGTGACGTCGGCGCCGTGTTTCTTCGCCATTTCATCGAAGCGCTTCGAGGCGAGGTAGGTCCAGGGCGAATTGAGCGAAACATAGTAATCGACGTGCTTGGCCATGAGTCCTCCGGGGCCCGCGACTGTGGCATCTTCCAGCCGTGACTGAAAAGACAATCGCCATCACCGGCGGCGACGCCGCCTACTTCGACCTGCTGCGCGAATGCGTCGGCTCATTGCGCGCAACACCCGAGGGCCGAGCCATGGCGCTCGGCATCCTCGATTGCGGCCTGACCGGGGAGCAGCGTGCGTGGCTCGCCGGGCAGGGCGCGCTTTTTGTCACGCCGGACTGGGACTTCGACTTTCCCGCGCGCGCCAAATTGAAGGACGGTTACAAGGCGTTGACGGCGCGGCCGTTCCTGCCGCGCTACTTTCCGGGCTTCGACCTCTATTTGTGGATCGACGCCGATTGTTGGGTGCAGCAGGGCGATGCGCTGGCGCTGTTCCAGCGCGCGGCGCGGACGGGCGCGCTCGCCGTGGCGCCGGAGATCCATCGCTCGATGCGCCACTACCGCCACGCCTGGAAGGAGTTCTCGACCGTCAACGGCGCGGCCTACGAGGCGGCGTTTGGCAAGGAAACGGCCGAGCGGCTGATCCGCTACCCGCTGATCAATGCCGGCGTGTTCGCACTTCAGGCCGGCGCGCCGCACTGGCAGGGCTGGGCCGACCTGCTGGGCGACGCGCTGCAACGCTCGGCCGACATGACCGACCAGATCACGCTCAACGTGTTGGTCTACGACCACGGCTTCGCGTGCGAGCCGCTCCCCAGCCACTGCAACTGGCCGGTCCATCACGCCACGCCCGCCTGGGACGCCGAGCGCGGCCTGTTCGTCGAGCCGGCCATGCCCTACGAGCCGCTGGGCATCCTGCATCTCACGATCCACACCAAGCGGTTGGAGACCCTGGACGTGCGTGAATTGGGCGGATCGCACGCCGGAGAGGTGCGGGCGCGCTCGTTGCGCTGGCCCGGCCGAACGGCCATATAGCCCGCCGTGACGGTCCCCTTCCTGAAGATGCACGGGCTGGGCAACGACTTCGTCGTGCTCGATGCCCGTGTGCGCGCCCTCGACCTGCCGGTCGAGCGCCGCCGCGCGATCGCGGACCGCCGGCTGGGCGTGGGTTGCGACCAGTTGATCGTGCTCGAGCCGCCGACCGACCGTGAGGCCGACGTCTTCATGCGGATCTACAATCCCGACGGTGGCGAGGCCGGCGCCTGCGGCAATGCCACGCGCTGCGTCGCCTCGGTCCTGATGGGCGAGCGCAAGACCGACCAGGTCACCGTCCAGACGATTTCCGGGCTGCTGGAATCGGAGAAGGTCGGCGACGGCGTGATCTCGGTCGACATGGGCGTGGCCAGGCTCGACTGGCGTGAGATTCCGGTCGCCGGCGCCTGCGACACCAATCATCTGCCGGTCGGCGCGGGTCCGTTGCAGGATCCGGTCGGCACCAACATGGGCAACCCGCACGCGACCTTCTTCGTGGACGACCTGTCGAAGATCGCGCTCGCCGAGCTGGGCCCTCGACTCGAGCACGCTCCGTTCTTCCCCGAGCGAGCGAACATCGGCGTCGCGCAGATGCTGTCGCGCGAGAAGATGAAGCTGCGCGTCTGGGAACGCGGCGCGGGCCTGACGCTCGCCTGCGG
>DASXQC010000054.1:0-4615 GCA_036493235.1 Reyranella sp. | reverse complement strand
TACTTCTACGAGCCGACCGTCATGACCGACGTGCCGCTCACCGCCAAGATCATGAATGACGAGCCGTTCGGCCCGCTGGCCCCGATCTCGCCGTTCAAGGATTTCGATGGCGTGATGCAGGAGGCCAACCGGCTCCCGTGGGGCCTTGCGGCCTATGCCTACAGCAAGAACAGCAAGACGATCGCGCAGGTCGGTGCTGCCCTCGAGAGCGGCATGGTGTCGATCAACCACCATGGCCTTGCCCTGCCGGAAGTGCCGTTCGGCGGCATGAAGGACTCGGGCTACGGCTCGGAGGGCGGCATCGAGGCGCTCGAGGCCTACCTCAACACCAAGTTCGTCACGACCTTGGGCATGTAGCGGCGGCTTTTCGCCGTTTACGACCGTTTTCCCCGTTTTTGGCGGCACCCCCGTTTTTCGCGGTGCCGTCCGAGGCGGTCGAACAGAAGATGAGTGAAGTCGAAGGAACGTCGGCATGCCGTTAAGATCGGCTTGCCGACGTTTTCGTTCAACGCCGGGTGCGTGACGCGACACGAGCGCGTGTCGAGCGGTGTCATTGACAAGCCGCGCGGTCCGCAAACGCAGCGCCTCTCGGCTGGCGATTGTTCAGCATATCGCGTCGATCGCCGGCGCCTCGGGCGTGCCTGTTCGCATGCGCGACCAAAGAAAACTTCGTCCGGAATTCTCCGGATCCGCTTCAGCCAACTCTGGCGCCGGACGCCTTGACGATGGGGGCGAGGAGCTCCTCTTGCGCGCGGCGGAAGTTTGCGGTGTCGGCCGGGCCCATCCAGAACGCCGTCGCCCCCTGACCGTAAAACACAGCCTTGAGCGCGTCGCTCGCCAGCGCCTTCCGGGTGAGCGCCGACGCCTTCTCGACCATCGCCGGCGGCAGGCCGGCCGGCCCGCACAGCGCGCCCCACGACGTGATCTGGAAGCCGGGATAGTACGACGCCATCGTCGGCACGTTGGGCGCAACCGGGCTCGGCTCGAGCGAGGTAACGGCGAGCGGCCGCAGTCGTCCGGTCTTCACATGGGCGAGTGGCCCAGGGATGTTGTCCCACATCGAATCGACCTGGCCCGCGAGCAGGTCCTGCAGCGCCGGCGCGCCGCCGCGATAGGGCACGTGCAGCATGTTGATGCCGGCGCGCTGCTTCAGCATCTCGCCGCAGAGATGCGGGCTGGTCCCGGCACCGCCCGTGGCGAAGGTGTACTTGCCGGGGTTCGCCTTGCAGAGCTCGACCAGCTCCGGGATCGTCTTCGCCGGGATCTCGGGCTTCACCACCAGCATGTTCGGCACCTGCCAGAGCATGCTGACCGGCGTGAAGTCCTTCTCGGCGTCGAACGGCAACTTGGCATAGAGGGTGGGTGAGATCGCGTGGCTGGCGATGCTCATCAGCCCGACCGTGTAGCCGTCGTTCGGCGACTTCGCGATCGCATCGGCGCCGACATTGCCGCCCGAGCCGCCCTTGTTGTCGACGATGAACTGCTGGCCGGTCAGCTCGGCGAGCTGCTGGCAGACCACGCGCGACAGCACGTCGGTCGCGCCGCCGGCTGGAAACAGGTTGATATATTTGACCGGCCGGTTGGGCCAGTCGTCGCCGGCACGCGCTACGCCTGACGCAACGTACGGAGTGGCCAACACGCCACCCATGACGGCAAGCACCCGCCGTCGGGGTACAAAGACCCTGACCATGGCAACGCCTCCCTGGATGTACGCTTTTTGATTGGCGAAATCCTAGGGAGGCGATGCGGAATAGGCAAGGAGTGGCTTAGTCGACCTTTGCGCCCGAAGCCTTGACGATTGGGGCGAAGCGGGTCTCTTCGGCGCGGCGGTAGGCGACGGTGTCGGCGACGCTCTTCCAGAACGGCGTCGCGCCGTTCTTGAGGTAGGCCTTCTTCACGTCGTCGCTGTCGAGCGCCTGCTTGGCGAGGGCGTTGAGCTTCTCGACGATCGGCTGCGGCAGGCCGGCGGGGCCGCAGATGCCACCCCACGAGTTGATGTCGTAGCCCGGCAGGAACGAGGCCATGGTCGGCACGTCCGGCGCCATCGGGCTGCGCTCGATGCTCGTGACCGCGAGCCCCCAGACCTTGCCGCCGCCCATCTGCGCGAGCGAGCCCGGGATGTTGTCGAAGATCATGTCGACCTGGTCGGCCAGCAGGTCCTGGGTGGCCGGCGCGCTGCCGCGATAGGGCACGTGCAGGATGTCGATCTTGGCCAGCGCCGCGAACAGCGCGCCGCTGAGATGCACCGTCGTGCCGGCGCCCGACGAGGCGTAGGAGAGCTTGCCCGGCTTGTCCTTCGCCATCGCGATCAGGTCGGGCACCGTCTTGGGCCCCAGCGTCTTGCGCACGATCAGGAGGTTCGGCAGCGACCACGGCATGGTGATCGGCGTGAAGTCCTTGTCGGCATTGAATGGCAGGCGGGCATAGAGCGTGGTCGCTATGGCGTGCGAGGAGACGCTCATCAAGCCGATCGTGTAGCCGTCCGCCGTCGAGTTCTTGATCGCCTCGGCGCCGACATTGCCGCCCGAGCCGCCGCGGTCGTCGACGATGAACTGCTGGCCGGTGATCTCACTCATCTTCTGGCAGGCGATGCGCGAGAGGATGTCGGTCGGTCCGCCGGCCGGGAAAAGGTTGATGTACTTCACCGGCTTGTTCGGCCAGGCGTCGACGGCGCGCGCGACGCCGGAGGAGAGCATCGGCGCTGCCAGCGCGCTGCCCGAGAGAAGGAGCGCACGACGAAGCACCCGACGGCGCGGCATGATGAACTTTTTCAACGCTTACTCCCCAGAACTCTTCCTTGAGCGCGCAGACCCTACACGAACGCCGGTTGAAGCGAGCGCGGCGAATCGCGACACTCGCGCATGCCTGACCGTGACGATCTGGGAAGCGCCTGGCGCGTCCCGCCCAGCCGCTATCTTGCTGGCCGCCCCGCGGAATTCTCCGTGGGCAAACCGACCTCCTTATACGTGGCGATGGCCGACGGCTGCCGACTGGCGCTCGACGTCTATCTGCCCAACGGTGATGCGAGCCGGCGCTGGCCGACCGTCCTGATCCTCACGCCCTACGTGCGCCGCTTCGAGGTCGCGGCGGGCAATAACGTCGAGCCGTCGCCCAACACCTATCGCTATCGCGAGATGTTCGTGCCGCGCGGTTACGCAGTGGTCGTGGTCGATGCGCGCGGCACCGGCGCCTCGTTCGGCACGCGCGATTCCTTCCGCTCCCCGCGCGAGCGCGCCGACTACAAGGCGATCGCCGACTGGATCGTCGACCAGCCGTGGAGCGACGGCAGGATTGGCGCGACCGGCATCTCCTATCTCGGCGCGGCCTGCGATTTCCTCGCCAGCACGGGCCACACGGCGGTCAAGGCGATCGCGCCGTTGTTCGCGGTCTGGGACACCTGGACGGACAACTACTATCCAGGCGGCATGCTGATAAAGCGGCTGGCGCTGGTCTACGACGAGCTGATGCTGGCGCTCGACCACGACCGCCGCGACCTGCGCAAGCAGTTCTCCTACTTCGCCAATCCCGCGCTGCTCGGCCCACTGCCGGTCGACGATGACCACGACGGCTCGTTCGCTAAAGCGGCGGTGCAGGAGCATCTCGCGAACTTCCGCATGCCCGACTTCATGACGGAGTTCAAATGCCGGGACGACTCGCTGCCGTACGACCCGTCGTTCACGCCGGCCTCGTTCAGCCCGTACAACTATGTCGACGAGATCCCGAGCGACGTCGCGGTCTATGCGGTGTCGGGCTGGACCGACGGCGCGGGCTATGCCAACGGCACGCTGTCGCGTTTCATGACCTTGCCGAACAAGAACAAGCGCGTGCTGCTCGGCCCATGGGACCATGGCGCCCGCGTGAACTCCTCGCCGTGGCGGGCAAGACAGGAGCCCGAGTTCCCGGTGCTGGGCGAGGTGCTGCGCTTCTTTGATCAGCATCTCGCCGGCCGCGACACCGGCCTGGCGGACGAGGACCCGGTCCATTACTTCGCCGTCCATGCCGAGGAATGGCGCTCGGCCAAGAGCTGGCCGCCGGTGACCGGCACGCGCCGCTACTATCTCGCGGCCGGGCGGCAGCTCGCTGGCGCACAGCCCAATGATGTTGCGGCAGACGAGGTCAAAGCCGACTTCACGGCCGGCAGCGGGACGCAGACGCGTTACGAACGCATCGCCGGCATCGACGCCACGAACTACTACAACGACTGGAGCGAACGCTCGGCCAAGCTCGCGGGCTTCACGACAGCGCCGCTCGACACTTCGCTCGATATTGCCGGCCACACCGTGGTGTCGCTCTGGCTCGCCTCGAGCGAGCCCGACGCCGCCGTCTTCGCTTACCTGTCGGAGGTCGAGACCGACGGCACGGTGCGCTATATCACCGAAGGTGTACTGCGCGCGATCCATCGCGCCGAGGCGCCGCCGCCGCGCACCTACAAGGCGACCTGGCCGTGGCGCACCTTCGCGCGCAAGGACGCCAAGCCGATGCCGATCGGCGAGCCGCAGCTCCTGCGTTTCGCCCTGCTGCCTGTGGCGTGGCGCTTCGCCAAGGGCAGCCGCATTCGTCTGTCGATTAGTGGTGCCGATGCTGATCACTTCGTGCAGACGCCGCATGGCCGCCC
>DASXQC010000053.1:0-9476 GCA_036493235.1 Reyranella sp. | reverse complement strand
GAAGGCCTGCTGGTCCTCGGAAAGCGTGAAGTCCATGGCGCGCGGATCATATCGGGGGGTCCCCCCCTGTCAACGAAGCGCCTATTCTTGCGCCATGAGAGAGCAACCCCGACTGAATGGTGCGCTGTTGTGGATGGCGGTGGCCGCCGCGTTGCTGGCCCTCGTGAGCCTCGGCGGCCTTGCCCTGGCCTTCGAGCAGCTGCGCGCGCTCGGCGGGCGCTACACGGTGGCCGTCCTGTTCGTGACGGCCTTGTCGGTGCTGTTCCTCGCGCTGACCTGGCTGCGCTCCCCGGCGGCGCCCTTGATCGTCACCTTCGGCCTCGCCCTGTGGGTCGCCTATCGGCTCTGGGTCGCGATCGCCTCCGGCAGCTGGCCGCTGGTCGTCGACCTGCTTGGCGAGGGTGTCCTTGCCGCCGGTTTCTGCGGCTATATGCTCACCGGCTCGCGGCCGAACGCTTATTACCGCCCGCGCGCCTGACTGAGTGCCGTAGCCGGCACGTCTCCAAGACTTTGTATCAGTTGTCGCCGGTCGGTTGATCCGGCAAAGGCCGTGCGCATTATGCCGGCATGACCGACAGCGTCGTCGATCCTGCCTACGCCCTTCGGACAAGACGGAACGCCACGGCGTGGCAGGCCTTCGTCGTGCTGATCGCGGCGGTGACGATTCTGCCGATGGTATTCGTCCCTTTCTCCCAGCACGTCATGGCCAACGCCGACAGCGCACTCGGCGCCCTCATCGTGCTGAACTTCCTCGGCAACAATTTCCACGTCGCCGCGAGCAGCTGGTTCTTCACCGACAAAGAGATGCGCGCGCACTTCCGCCAGCATCCGCGGCGTTACATCATTGTCCCGCTCCTGCTCATTGTCGGCTGTGCGCTCCTGTTCCAGTTTGCCGACAAGCCGCTGCGCAGCTGGACCCTGGCCGCCTTCTTCTCCTGGCAGCTCTGGCACTTCCAGAAGCAGAATGTCGGCGTGCTGAGCTTCATCGCTGCAGGCACCGGCAGCGGCCCCCTGTCGGTGTGGGAGCGCCGGACCCTGGCCGCCGCGGCCGTCGCCGGCGTCCTGGGCTTCTTCAGCCTCGCCAAGATCGGCCTGAGCGACTGGGCGTCGCAACTCGCGGTGGTCCACCAGCTGGGCGCGGTCGCCTATCTCGCGGTCCCGGTGCTGTTCGCGACCGCGGTGATCAAGACGCCGGCGCTCGCCGCCTGCAGGCTGCGGCTCGCTTTCCTGGCGCTGGGCGCGTCGTTCTTCCTGCCGACCTACCTGTTCGACGACCCGATGTCGGCGACCATGGGCTACGCCCTCGCCCATGGGCTCCAGTATGTCGTGTTCATGGGCATTGTGAGCGTGCGCCGGAAGGCTCCGATCGCGTCCCTGGTGACGCTGCTCGGCCTGTCGGTCCTGGGCGCCCTGCTGCTGAACGCCGCCGTCACGGCGCCGGACATCGCCGACCTGCCCTACGGGCGGGCGATCTATGGCGTCTTCGTCGGGGTTGTGATGACCCATTTCGTCCTCGACGCCGGCATCTGGCGGCTACGCGAGCCTTTCCAGCGCAGCTACATCCGCGAGCGCTTCTCCTTCGTCTTCAATCGCTAGGGCGGGCCGCCCGCCCCCGGGGCAGTCCTGCGGCCAATAACGCCGTCGATTTTCCGCGTCCCAAACGGGTATAAAGCGGGCCCATGGCAAACCGCTTTTCCACCCTCGGCCGATTCCCGACCACCCGGCTACGCCGCAACCGCCAGAGCGACTGGTCGCGTCGCCTCGTGGCCGAAACCAAACTCTCGGCCGACGACCTGATCTGGCCGGTGTTCGTGCAGGAGGGCACCAACGCCCGCACGCCCGTCGCCTCCATGCCCGGCGTCGATCGCCTCAGCGTCGACCTGTTCGTCGAGGCTGCCAAGGAAGCGCGCGACCTCGGCATCCCGGCGATCGCGATCTTCCCGGAGACCGACCCGGCTGCCAAGACTCCCGACGCCCGCGAGGCCTACAACCCGGACGGTCTCGTCTGCCGCGCCATCCGGGCGGTCAAGAAGAGTGTCGACGGCATCGGCGTCGTCTGCGACGTGGCGCTCGATCCGTTCAACAGCGACGGCCATGACGGCATCGTGCGCGACGGCGTGATCCTGAACGACGAATCGGTCGAGGCGCTGATCAAGCAGGCGATCGTGCAGACCGAAGCCGGCGCCGACATCCAGGCGCCGTCGGACATGATGGACGGCCGCATCGGCGCGATCCGCAAAGCGCTCGATTCGAAGGGCTACCGGAACGCGCAGATCATGTCCTACGCGGCCAAGTACGCCTCGGGTTTCTACAACCCGTTCCGCGACGCCATCGGCAGCTCGGGCGCGCTCAAGGGCGACAAGAAGACCTACCAGATGGACTACGCCAACTCCGACGAGGCGCTGCGCGAGGTCGGCTTCGACATCGAGGAAGGTGCCGACATGGTGATGGTGAAGCCGGGCCTGCCCTATCTCGACATCGTGCGCCGCGTGAAGGACGCCTTCGGCGTGCCGACCTACGCCTACCAGGTGAGCGGCGAGTACGCGATGCTGCGCGGCGCCTGCGAGCGCGGCTGGCTCGACTGGAACAAGGTGCTGATCGAGACGCTGACCAGCTTCAAGCGCGCGGGCTGCGACGGCATCCTGACCTACGGGGCGGTAGACGCAGCGAAGCTGCTCAAAGCCAAGTAGATGATTGCCAGATAAATGATTGAACGTCCGTCGGCGCGCCTGATCCTGCTCGACCGGCAGGACCGCCTTTTCATGTTCAAGGTCCACCAGCCCACGGTCTACGACCCGGCCGATCCGCACTACGACCCGTTCTGGATCATGATCGGCGGGCTGGTCGATCCAGGCGAGGACTATGCCGACGCGGCGGTCCGTGAGGCGCGCGAGGAAACCAGCCTTTCGGTCGAAGGCGAGGTGCGTTTGGTGTGGAAGCGCGAGCGGACCATGCAGTGGCGCGAGCGCAAGGTGAAGCACATCGAGCAATTCTTCCTCGCCCGCGCCGCCGACGGCACTGTCGACACGTCGGGCCTGGACGAGCGCGAGAAGAGCTGGACCCTCGATCACCGCTGGTGGAGCGCCGACGAAATCGCCGCTTCGTCCGAGCGCTTCGAGCCGAAGGACATCGCCGCCTATCTCAGGGCGCTGCTGCGCGACGACCCACCGACCGAGCCGATGACGATCGCCTGAGGGCTCGCCTCAGGCCGAGCCGTCTGTCCCTTCAGCCAGCAATCGCGACAATTCCGGGATCGCCATCATCTGTGGCATCCAGGCGAAGGAGCCGCGCTCCTTCATGCCGCGGGCGGCGTCGACGAAGGTCGCCAACGCTAGTCGTGACAGCGCGCCGCCGACGCTGATCCGCTTCGCGCCGGCCTCGGCCAGTTGCTGTGCGGTGATCGCGGGGTCGAGCCAACCGGTGACGACGTTGAACGGCCGCTTCACCGCCTGCACGACCTGGCGCACTTCGGCGAGGTTCCGCAGCCCGGGCGCATAGAGCACGTCGGCGCCGGCCGCTTCGTAGGCCTGCAGGCGGCGGATCGTGTCGGCCATGTCGTTGCGGCCGCGGATCAGGTTCTCCGCCCGCGCCGTCAACAGGAATGGCACAGGCTGGGCGCGTGCAACGGCAACGGCCGCCTTCACGCGGGCGACGGACAGATCGAAATCGTAGATCGCGTCGTTGCGGTCGCCGCTGAAGTCCTCGATCGAACCGCCCGCAGCGCCCGCCTCGGCGGCGAGCCGGATCGCCTCAGCGGCTTCCTCGGGACGATCGGCGAAGCCGTTCTCCAGATCGACATTCACCGGCAGCGACGTCGCCTCAACGATCGTCCGGCAGTTCGCGATGACCTCGGCGCGACTGACGCTCGCATCGGACCGGCCGAGCATGTTCGCGAGGCCAAGGCTGGTGGTCGCCAACGCCTCGAAGCCGAGGGCGGCCAGCAGGCGGGCGGTGCCCGCATCCCAGGGGTTGGGGATGATGAAGGCGCCAGGCCTTTCGTGCAGGGCGCGGAAGGCAGCGGCCTTGTCGGACGGGCTGGGCATTGCGTGTCTCCTCCGGGATGGTCGGTCGCCTCAACCTGATGTCGCGACTATCCTTTGGGAAATGCATAGTCTTTTGCTTTCTCATCAGGATTCGTGATCATGGACGTCGATGAAATCCGCACCTTCCTGGCGATTGCCGAGACAGGTGGCTTCACCCGCGCCGGTCAGCGGCTGCACCGCTCGCAACCGGCGATCAGCCGGCGCATCGAGCTGCTCGAACACGGGCTGGGCGTTCCCCTGTTCGACCGCATGCGCGGCCGCGGCCGCCTCACCGAGGCGGGCCATGCCTTGCTGCCCCATGCCGAAGCGGCCCTGGCGGCGCTCAAGGACGGACAGGACGCGGTGCGTGCCCTGCAGGCGGGCCCGCAGGGCGCGGTATCGCTCGCCCTGGTCGGCACGCTCGCCGACACGCAGGTCGTCGACACGCTGCGCCGCTTCGCTCGCCGGGCACCCAAGGTGAGGCTGGAGCTGCGCACCGCATCGAGCGCCGAAGTGACAGACCTGGTGCGGCGTGGCGAGGCCACGCTCGGCCTGCGCTATTTCAGGAGCGACCGGCTGGACCTCGTTGAGGTCGCCGCCGGCAGCGAATCGATGCTGGTGGTCGCGGCGCGCGATCATCGACTGGCCGGCCGGCGGCGCCTGCGCACCCGCGACCTCGCGACGGAGCGCTGGATCGGCTTTCCGCCGTCGCCTGGCGACCGCGATTCATCGGGCCATCTGCTGGCGCGCCAGCTCGCCCGCGCCGGATTGGACCGGGCCGACCTGACGCTGATCGACAGCCTGACGGCGCAGAAGCGCCTCGCCCAGGCCGGCTTCGGCCTCGCCCTGGTGCCGCAAAGCAGTGTGCGCGACGAGTTGCGGCAACGCATGCTGGTGACGCTCGATGTCCCGGCGATGCGGGCCGATATCCCAATCACGGCGCTGCACCGCCGTCGCGGCTACCTCAGCCCCGCAGGCAAGGCTCTGCTCGAGTTGCTGACACGGAAAGCGCGCGTTCGCTAAGCGCGATCGTCCTTCCGACATGTGCCAAAGGCCTGGGGATAAGGGCTCGCGGCGCAAAGGTACTTTGGGCATTGGACCGGATACCTGGCCCTCCGTTGCCTAAGGAACACGCGAAGCCATTGCCCGTAATAGGAGTCTGACGGCGCTTGGTGCAGTGTGGCGCGCATGAACAGCGTGTTGCGTCACAAATACCGGCTTTCAGGCGCTTGCCACTCATCGAGGATTCCGGCGAAGCGCACGATCGGCCTGGTGTGGCGAAGAATTCGTCGCCGTGGAAAATCTTGGGACTCGCGACCGTTCGATGCTGGTGCCGTTGGCATCGAATCGGTCCCATGGCACTTTGGGACGGGTGGGACCCTAGCTGCAGGCGCGCGCCAGGAACTTCTCGATCGCGACGTTGGCCCACGGCCGGTTGCCGGCATCGCCGTGGAAGCCGACATGGCCGCCGGTCGAGGGCAGCACCGGCAGGAGCCACGCATTGTCGCTCCACTTGAACGTCCGGTAGTGTTCGATCGGGATCCACGGATCGTCGCACGCCGCCACGACCAACGTCGGAATGCGAATCTCTGGCATGAAGTGCATCGGCGAGCAGAGCATGTAGTAGTCCTCCGCGCCTTTGAAGCCGTGGCGCGGCGACATGAACCGGTCGTCGAAGTCGAACACGCTGCGCGCAGCGCGGATGACCTCGCGCTCCTCGCTCGAGACGCGCGCACCCTCTCCCAGCGCCTCGGCCTTCATGTCGTTCAGCAGGTAGTTGTGATAAAACCAGTTGCGCGGCTTCTCCATGTGGCGCGCGTTGCGGATCAGGTCGATCGGCGCACAGATTGTCGCCGCGGCGCGCAGCGGGGAGAACGAGCCTTCCTCGCCAAGATACTTCAGCAGCATCGTGCCGCCCGCCGAATAGCCGACCGCAACCACGCCGTCGCGCGTCAGGTCCTCGGGCAGTTGCCACAACACCCGACGGAAATCGGCGGTGCGGCCGATATGATGATGCTCGCCGCAGTAGGCGCGCGAGGACCCCGCCCCGCGCACGTTGAGGCGCAGGACCGTGTAGCCCTGGTCGAGCAGGTGCCGCGCTGCGCTCCGGATGTAGACGCTGTCCTCACAGCCGGTCAGGCCGTGGATCAGGATGACCAGCGGCCGGTTGGCCATCGGCTCCTCGGGACGGTCGAGCATACCGAGCAGGATGTCGCCGGTGCGGTCGGCCATCGGGAAGCAGAGCCGCTCGCTGGTATGGGGCGACATGTCCAACGGGGACGACTGCAGCAATACGGACAGTGTCTGCAGGTCGGCCCCCCACCACGGAAAGCGTGGCTTGAAGGGCGGCAGGTCCAGGGAATCGATAGACGGGGGCACGCCGACTCCAGTTTCATCTTGGTTTGCCCATGAAAACGCATTTTTCTGGGGAGAGTTCCGGAGCCATCGGTGTGGCCTGCGCGGTCGGTGCAGCGGCGGCTTTCAGCACGGCCGGTGTGATTGTGCGGCGGGTCGAGCTTCCCGCATGGGACGTGTCGTTCTGGCGCTCGATCCTGATGATGCTCGCCATCGCACCCCTGCTGCTCTGGCAGCGCCGCGAAACCTGGATCGCCGTGCGCAACGGTGGGGCGTCGCTGGTCGCGAGCGGCATCGCGCTGGCCGGCAGCATGGTCGCCTTCATCCTGGCGCTGGGCCTCGCCCCGGTCGCCAACGTGCTGATCATGTTCGGCGCCACGCCCTTCATCACCGCCCTGCTGGCGCGGGTGATCCTGGCCGAGCCCCTGCATCGCCACACCCTGGTGGCGATGGGCATCGGTGCGTGCGGCCTCGTGCTCTCCGTTGCGGGCTCTCTACGCAGCGGCGCGGCGCTGGGCATGGCGGTGTCGTTCATGGTCGTGCTCTGCATCAGCATGAACTACGTGATCGTGCGCCGCCGCCGCGACGTCGGCATGACGCCGTCGCTGGCGCTGGCCGGCCTGTTCGCAGCTTTGGTATCGCTGCCCTTCGCCCATCCGTCGTCGGCCACCGCCCACGACTTCCCGTGGCTGCTGGCGCTGGGGCCGGGCCAGCTGGCCGCCGGCCTGCTGCTCTACATCGCGGCACTGAAGCGCATCCCCGCCGGGCGCGCAGCGCTGCTCGGCCTGCTCGAGCTGGTGCTGGGGCCGATCTGGGTCTGGGCGTTCGACGGCGAGCGGCCGGGCGACCTGACCCTGCTGGGCGGCGTGGTCGTGATCGGTTCCGCAGCGGCTAACGTGTGGCTGGATTCGCGGCGGCCCACTGGCTAAGAAACGGACCATGAGCACTCAGAATCGCGGGCCCCTTTCGGGCGTCACCGTCGTCGACCTGTCGCGCATCCTCGCCGGTCCCTACTGCACCTTCCTGATGGCCGAGATGGGCGCCCGGGTGATCAAGGTCGAGCCGCCCAAGGGCGGCGACGACGCGCGCGCCTACGGGCCGTTCGTCAACGGGAAGTCGACCTACTTCGCCTCGGTCAACCGCGGCAAGGAATCGATCGCGCTCGACCTCAAGAGCGACGGCGACCGCGCGGTCTTCGAGAAGCTGCTCGGCAAGGCCGACGTGGTGGTCGAGAACTTCCGGCCCGGCACGATGGAGAAGCTGGGCTTCGGTTGGGACACGCTGCACAAGAAGTTCCCGAAGCTGATCTACGCCTCGGCCTCGGGCTTCGGCCACACCGGCCCGAACTCCAAGGATCCCGCCTACGACATGGTCATGCAGGGCATGGGCGGCGTCATGAGCATTACCGGCAACGAAGGCCAGCCGCCGAGCCGCGTCGGCATGTCGATCGGCGACATGGGTGCCGGCCTCTACACCGCGATCGCGGTCAATGCGGCGCTGCTCCATCGCGAGAAGACCGGCGAGAGCACCAAGGTCGACATCGCCATGTTCGACTGTCAGCTCGCGCTGCTCGAGAACGCGATCATGCGCTACACGGTCGAGGGCGAGATCCCCGGCCCGCTCGGTGCGCGCCATCCGACCATCACGCCGTTCCAGGCCTTCAAGACCAAGGACGGGTCGATGATCATCGCCGCCGGCAATGACAGCCTGTTCGTGAAGACGTGCGATGCGCTGGGCCTCGCGGGCCTGACCAGCAGCCCCGACTACAAGACCAACGCGCTGCGGCTGAAGCATCATAAGGAGCTCGAGCATGCGATCGAATCGGTGCTCAAGGGCAACACCACCGCCCATTGGCTCGAGCTGCTGGGCAAGGCCGGCGTGCCGTGCGGGCCGATCAACAACGTGGAGCAGGCGCTCGCCCATCCGCAGGTCGCCGCCCGCAACATGCTGGTCGAGGTGCCGGACGGCAGCGGCGGCACGCTGAAGCTCGCCGGCAATCCGCTCAAGATGTCGGCCTTCGCCGATCCCAAGACGCGGCGTGCCGCGCCCGACCTCGACGCCGACCGCGTCGCTATCCTGTCGTACGTCGGCGGCTGAGCGTTGCGGACGCTGGTCCGCCTGATTGCAGGGCTCGGCAAGCTGCTGGCCGGCCTGGTACTGGCCGTGCTGGTATTCGGGGTCGGCACATATTTCCAGGTGCGCGGCGCCCTGCCGCCCTACGCCGGCCACTACGAGGTCAAGGGGCTGAAGGCGCCGGTCGAGATCCTGCGCGACAAGAACGCCGTCCCGCACATCATCGCGGGCTCGATTGAGGACGCCGCCTTCGGCCTGGGCTTCGTCCATGCCCAGGACCGCTTCTGGCAGATGGAGTTGATGCGACGCCTCGGCCAGGGCCGGCTCAGCGAGATCCTGCCGCCGGCCATCATCGGCAACGGCATCGTCGACACTGACCGCACTATGCGTGGGCTGGGCGTCTATCGCGCCGCCTCCGACAGCGTCGGTGCGCTCTCCCCCGCCATCCGCTCGATGCTCGACGCCTACGCCGCGGGCGTGAATTCCTGGCTGGCCGGCAATCAGCAGTTCGGCCTCGAGCTCACACTGGTCAAGCTGCTGTCGGGCGGCCGCTACAAGCCCGAGCCGTGGCAGGCCGCCGATTCGATGGTGTGGACCAAGCTCATGGCCCTCACCCTCGACGGCAACTGGCGTCAGGAGCTGCTGCGGCTGCGCCTCAACAAGAAGGTCGGCGAGGACGGCACCAACTTCCTGCTGCAGACCTCGGGCGAAAGCCGTGACGCTACGCTCACCCTCGCCAACCAGGCGCTGAACGACCTCGATCTCGACCGACTCTACCGTCAGACCGACAACATCGCGACGCGCAAGCGCGAGGCCTCGAACGAATGGGTGCTGTCGGGCGCTCATTCGGTCTCGGGCAAGCCGCTGCTGGCCAACGATCCGCACCTCAGCCTCGCCTTCCCCGGCACCTGGTATCTCGCACGCCTGGTCGGGCCGGGCTTCGACATCCGCGGCGCCACCTCGCCCGGCTCGCCGGGTGTCGTGCTGGGCCAGAACGGGACCATCGGCTGGGGCTTCACCACCACC
>DASXQC010000052.1:0-7822 GCA_036493235.1 Reyranella sp. | reverse complement strand
ACGTCGACCAGCGATTCGAACATCGAGACGCGCACGATGCCGTGGCGCTGGCAGAAGGCGTCGAAGGTGGCATCGGAGCCGGCGATCGCGCCGGTATGCGATTTGGCCAGCTCCTGGCCGATCTCGGACCGGCCGAGCTTGTAGGCGATCACCGGCTTGCCGGCGGCATGAGCGCGCCGCGCCGCATGGGCGAGCCGGTCGCCGTCGCGCAAGGTCTCCATGAACAGGAGGATCGCCCCGGTCCTGGGATCGTCGACCAGCAGGTCGGCGATCTCGCCGACCGCGAGGTCGACCTCGTTGCCGACCGAGATCAGGCGCGAGAAACCGACGCCGCGCGCGTCGGCGCGCGACAAGAGGGCGCCGATCAGGCTGCCGCTCTGGCTCACCAGGCCCCAGTTGCCGGCGCGCAGCTTGTCGACGGCAAAGGCGGCGTTGGCGGTCAGCGCCATCGGCGGATCGGTACTCACCGTGCCGATGCTGTTGGGCCCGACCAGCCGGATGCCGGTGTCCTTCACGATCCGCTCGAGCTCGTCCTGCAGCGACGCGCCCGCCGCGCCCGCATCGGCGAAGCCGCCCGCGAGGATCGACGCGACCTTCACGCCGCGCTTGGCGCACGCGGCCAGCGCCGCGACTGCGTCCTTGCCGTTCAGCAGGATGTAGGCGTGGTCGATGCCGCCTGGGATGTCGGCGATGCTCTTCCACGCCTGGACGCCAAAAATCTCGTCGCGGCCCGGGTTGACCGGCAGGATTTCCCCCGGAAAGCCGTGCTTCTGCAGGAAGCGCTGCGGCCGCGAGGTCGTGCGCTTTTCGTCTGACGAAGCGCCGATCAGGGCGACGCGCTTGGGGGCGAACAGGGGGTCGAAGAGGCTCATGGCGTGAGTATACTCCGACGATGCTCACGCGCCGCCGTTTGATCGCCGCATCCGCTGCTTTCGCGCTGCCGCCCCCTCTTCGGGCACTGGCCGACACCTGGCCGACCAAGCCGATCAAGCTCGTGGTGCCCTATGCGCCCGGCGGCACGACCGACGTGGTCGGCCGCATGATCGGCGAGTATCTCGGCCGCCAGCTCGGCCAGAACATCGTGGTCGAGAACCGGCCGGGCAAGGGCGCCACCATCGGCACGGCGCAGGTCGCCAAGGCCGCGCCCGACGGCTACACGCTGGTGATGTCGAACGTCGCGGCGCAGGCCGTCTCGCCGGCGCTGTACGGCGATCTCGACTACGATCCGCTGCGCGACTTCGTGCACATCACGCTGGCCTCTCTCAATCCCAGCGTGCTGGTGGTCCATCCGTCGTTCCCCGCGAAGACCTTCGCCGAGTACATCGACTATGGGCGCGCCAATCCCGACAAGCTCGCTTTCGCGACCTCGGGGCCGGGTTCGAGCAACCACATCCTCGGCACGCTGACGGGCCAGGTGACCGGCACGCGGCTGGTCCACGTTCCCTATCGTGGCGCGGGGCCGGCGATGCAGGACACGATCGCCGGCGTCGTGCCGTCGATGTTCGATTCGCTTCCGTCGGCCGCGCCGCACATCAAGGCCGGCAAGGTCCGCGCGCTCGCGGTCAGCGGCGAGAAACGCAGCGCCGCCTTCCCGGACGTGCCGACCATGAAGGAGTCCGGTTATCCGGCGCTGGTCTCCTATTCCTGGTTCGGCCTGTCGGCGCCCGCAAGGACGCCCGATCCGATCGTCGAGCGCATCGCCCGCGAGATGCAGGTCGTCCTGAAATTGCCGGTGGTGGTGAAGCGCTGGGAGGAGATCGGCGCCGAATCGAGCACCATGACGCCCGCCGAATATGCCGCCTTCGTGAAGGCCGAGCTTGAGAAGTGGTCGCCGGTGGTGAAGGCTTCCGGGGCCAAGCCTGAATAGAGACCTGAATAGAGGAAGGAAGACATGACCATCCGCCGCGTGACATCCCCCGACGTGCCTGAGCCGCCACCCGAGCGCTGGTCGAACTGCCTGGTATGCGACGGCATCGCCTACGTTTCCGGCATGACCGCGCGCGGCACCGACGCCGCGACGCTGGCAAAGATGGACGAGTACGACCAAGCGAAACTGATCTTCGGCAAGATCAAGGGCATGGTCGAGGCTGCGGGCGGCAAGATGGCTGACGTGGTCAAGGTCACGATCTTCCTGACCAACATCAAGAACAACACCAAGGTCTGGAAGGCGCGCGCCGAGGTCTTCAGCGGTAACTTCCCGGCCTCGACGCTGGTGGAGGTCGCCGCCCTGGCGGCGCCGGAAATTTTGGTCGAGATCGAAGCGGTCGCGCATATCGGCAAGGGCGCGCGCTAGTCGAGCTTGACGCCGACCCGCTTGATCAGCGCCTCGCCCTGAGCCGCCTCGTCGGCGATCTGATGGGCGAAGTCCTGCGGGCTGTTGATCACGATCTCCGAGCCGTCGCTGCCGAGCGCGTCGCGGAACGACGGGTCCTTCAGCGCGTCATGCAGGGTCGTGTAAATGCACTCGACGATGTCGTTTGATGTGCCGGTCGGCGCCGCCAGCGCGAGCCAGGCGTCGAGGGCGAAGCCGTTGGGCATCGCTTCGAGCAGGGTCGGCACCTCGGGCATCACCGTCGTTCGCTTCGCGCTGGTGACGGCGAGTGCCCTGAGCTTGCCCTGCTGCGCCGGACGGAAAGCCGTCGGCATGGTCGGGAAGGCAACCTGGATCTGCTCGCCCAATAGCCCCAGCACGATGTCGGGCGCGCCCTTGTAGGGCACGTGGATGTAGTCGATGCCGGCGGCGAAGCGGAAGGCCTCGGCGGACAGATGCGCCAAGCTGCCGACGCCACCCGATCCGTAATTCAGCTTGCCGGGATTGGCCTTGGCGAGCGCGATGAACTCTGCGACCGACTTCGCCGGCGACGACGGCGGCACGACCATCAGCGAGGGGATGCGCGTGATCATGGTGATCGGCACGAAGTCCTTGCCGACGTCGTAGTTCAGCTTGCCGTACAGGTACTTGTTCAGGATGTGGCTGCTGGTCAGCAGAAGCAGGGTGTAGCCGTCAGGTGCCGAGCGGGCCGCGACCTCGGCGCCGATATTGCCGGCGACGCCGGGCTTGTTCTCGATGATGAACTGCTGGCCAAGCCGATCGGTCAGGCGCTGCGCCGCCTGGCGTGCGGCAACGTCGGGCGCGCTGCCGGCGATGAACGGCACGACGATGCGCACCGGCTTGTCGGGGTACTCGGCGTGCGCGGTACCGCCCGCGAATGCCAGCACCGCGGCCAGCAGGATCGCGAGACGCTTCACTGGAAGCGCTTCTCCAGCTGTTGCCACTTCTCGTTCTCGAACAGGCTCCAGAGCTGGCTGTGGTCGAGCATCTGGTTGGCGAAGCCCGCCGTGCCGCCGCTGCTCTTCAGCCCAGCCAGCAGGTCCTGGCCGGCGCGCGCGAACAACCGGGTCAGCGAGTTGGGATAGATCGCCACTTTAAATCCCATCGATTCGAGTTGCGGGAACGGCAGGACCGGCGTGCGGCCGCCCTCGACCATGTTGGCGAGGCACGGCATGCCGAGCCGCTTCGGGACCTGGGCGAGTTCGGCTTCGCTCGGAGGGGCCTCGACGAAGGCGATGTCGGCGCCGGCCTCGCGGTAGCGCGCCGCACGCTCGAGCGCCGCCTCGTAGCCCTCGATGGCGATCGCATCGGTGCGGGCCACTATCATGACGTCGGTATCGACCCGCGCGTCGGCGGCCGCCCTGATGCGCTGCTCCATCTCCTTCGACGAGGCGACCTTGCGGCCCGGCTCGTGGCCGCACTTCTTCGGCCACTCCTGGTCCTCGATCTGGACGGCACTCACACCGGCACGCTCGAACTCGCGCATGGTCCGGATGACATTGAGCGGCCCGCCGTAGCCAGTGTCGGCATCGGCGATGATCGGGATCGAGACGGCGTCGCAGATGCGCCACACCCGGTCGAGGATCTCGCCGAAGCTCAGCGCCCCCATGTCGGGGGCGCCGAGCGCGCTCATCGAGACGCCCGATCCGGTGATGTAGGCGGCGTCGAAGCCCGAGACCTCGACCAGCCGCGCGGTGATGCAGTCGTAGCAGCCCGGCGCCACGACGATGCCGGGCTCGGCCATGCGCTGGCGCAGCGCGCGATGGCGGGTCGGCGTGCTGCGCAGGCCGGTCGGATAGGACGATTTGTCGGTCATGAGGATCCCGTATGGTGCGGCAGCCAGAGCGCGATGTCCGGCCAGAAGACGAGCATCGCCAGCAGCGCGAACATGATCAGGTGGAAGGGGATCGTGCCCAGCACGATGTCGCCGATCTTGCCATCCCAGATGCTCTGGATGACGAACAGGTTGATGCCGATCGGCGGCGAGATCTGGCCGAGCTCGATGAACATCACCAAGACGATGCCGAACCACACCGGATCGATGCCGTACTTCAGCAGCACCGGATAGAGCAGCGGCACGGTAATGACGATCATGCCCAGGCTTTCGACCAGGCAGCCGAGCACCGTGTAGAGCACGAACAACGCGCCGAAGAACTCCAGTCGGGCGAGCTTCAGGCCGACCAGCCAGGTGGTCAGCGATTCGCCCACGCCCGCCATGCTGATGGCGTAGGAGAAGACGAAGGCGGTGTAGACGATCAACAGGATGTTGCCGCTGATCTTGACCGCCGAGACCATCGCCTCGCCCAGGTTGGCGAGGCTGACCTTGCCCCAGATCGCCGACACGGCGGTCGCCGTCACGCAGCCGATCGCCGCCGCCTCGGTCGGCGTCGCCCAGCCAGTATAGAGGCTCCCCAGCGTGCCGCCGATCACCACGGCGAACGGCAACAAATCGCCGAGCGCCGTCATGAACTCGGCAATGTTCTGCGGCCCGCGCTCGCGCGGCGCGATCTCGGGTTTCAGCAGCGAATGCACGAGGATGTAGGTCATGAACATCGCCGTCAGCAGGATGCCCGGCACGATGCCGGCCATGAACAGCTTCGAGACCGATGTTTCAGTGAAGGTGCCATAGACAATCAGCGCGATCGACGGCGGCACCAGGATGCCGAGCGTGCCGCCGGCAGCGAGCGAGCCCGCCGCGAGGCGGCGGTGGTATCCGCGCTGGGTGAGCTGCGGCAGCGCCACCGTGCCGATCGCCGCTGCGGTCGCGACCGAGGAGCCGGAGATGGCGGCGAACATGGCGCAGCCCGCGATGTTGGTCTGCAGCAGACCGCCCGGGATCGGGCTCACCAGCTTCGACAGGCCGCGATAGATCCGGAAACTGAGCCCGGATCGCTGCATGATCTCGGCCATCAGGATGAACAGTGGCACGGCGCTGAGCGAGCGGTTGTTCATCGAGCCCCAGCTCATCAGGCCGATGCCGCGCAGCGCCGGGATGCCGCCGTGCAGCATCAGGTAGGCGATGGCGGGGACGCCGATCGCGAACGGAATGGGCATGCCCGCGGCCAGCAGGCCGAGGAACAGCACCATGACGAGGACGACTTCGAGACCCTGGTTCACGACGCGAGCCTCCGGATGTCGTCGACCACGGCCTTGATCAGCATGATGAGCAGCATGGTGGCGCCGACGATCATCACCGTTTCCGGGATCCACAGCGGCGTCGCCAGCGATGTGCTGGCCTGCGCGTCACGACGGTAGGAGCTCATGACGAGCTGCAGGAAGTACCAGTTGGTCAACGCGACATAGGCCAGCGACAAGAGGTTGAAGATCAGCGACGAGACCGCCTTGCCGGCTGGCCCGAGCCGAGACTGCACCATCTCGACCCGGTGGAACGCGCCCTGCCCCTGGCACAGCGCCAGGCTGAAGAACGACACGCCGACCAGCAGGTATCCGACCAGCTCGTCGGAATACTCGGTCGAGCTGTTGAACGCCCCGCGCAGGATCACCTCGGCCAGGATCATCACGATCATGCCGATCATGCAGAAGCCCGACAGCCAGAGGCTGATGCGTTCGAGGATATTGAAGGGACGAACGGAGGCCGAGCTCATCTTCCTCCCCATTCAAATGGGGAGGTCGCGCGGTAGTCTGCGACAAAGGGGTCATGAACCACATCGAGTCTGGGGCCTATGCCCCCTCCGCCCGCGATGACGCGGGCACCTCCCCGCGCGGCGCGCAGGGAGGAAGTCCTGAGCGTGCTCACCGGCCGAGCACCTCGCGCACCTTCTTGAGCGCTTCCTGCGATTCCTTGCCGTTGCGCTTGGCCCATTCGTCCCAGTAGCTCGCCATGCGCTCGGCGCCGCGCTTGTAGTCGGCCTCGGTGGCAGACGTCTGGATCATGCCCTCGGCCTGGCGCTTGGCCTTCTCCTGGCCCTCCTCCTCGAACAGCAGCTTGGTCATCTTCGGCGCCAACTCGACGATCGCCTTGCTCAACACGTCGCGTTGCGGCGCCGGGAGCTTGGCGTAGGCCTCCTTGTTCACCGCGATGTTGGCCTCGAAGAAGTTGAGGCCGAGATCGAAGTTGTACTTCAGCAGGTCCTTCCAGACCTTGCCGCCACCGGCCTGCGCCGTCAGCACGCCATCGACCACGCCGCGCTCCAGCGCCGACGGCACCTCGGCGCCGCTGATGGTGAGGCCGTTGGCGCCGAAGCGCTTCAGGAACTCGATCTGCTCCGGCGACGTGGCGCGGATCTTCTGGCCCTTGAAATCGTCGAGCGAGCCCAGCTTCTTGGTCGACCAGGCGAACTGCAGCGGGAAGTAATAGGTCGTGAGCACGGTCGCGCCGAGCTTGTCGTAGGCCTTGTCGATGTAGGGCTTCATCACCGCCAGCGCCTTGTCGAGCTCGGCGGTGGTGGTGATCAGCATCGGCAGCCGCAGAATGCCGCTGATCGGCACGTTGCCCTGCTGCATGCCGTCGTCGCCGATCTGGATCACGTTGTCGCCGACGGCGGTCGTGATGTCGGTGCCCTTGATCGTGAGCGCGCCGCCGAGATGGTACTTCAGCAGCAGCTGGCCGTTGGTCTCCTTGGCGACCCGCTCGACGATCTCCTGGAACACGCGGGCCGGCGCCAGGGTGGCCGCCGGCACGTAGGTGTAGACGACCCAGGTCGTCGGCGATTGCGCCCGCAGCGTTGCCGGAGCGGCGAGCGAGCCTGCCGCGAGGCCCGCCAGTGTGTGGCGGCGCGTGATCTTCGTCATGGTGTTTCCCTTGATGTTTTCTGGCGTTAGGCCGCTTTCACTTCACGCTCGGCCTTGAGCGCCCGCACGGTCTCGCGCAGCGCGTGGACGGTCTTCTCGATCTCCGCGCCGCCATGCATCGCCGAGACGAAGCCGCCGGGCGCGCCCATCACGTCGACGCCGTGGGTCATCAGGCCCATGCGGATCTTGCCGGTGAGCGGTCCCGCCCCGCGCGCGCCCTTGAGCTTGGCGAACGGCACCTTGAGCGGATCGAAGGTCGCCGGATCGACCGGATCGCCGAACGGATTGGGATAGATCAGGAAGGTCGAGGACTGGCCGTAGATGCCCCACGGCACGCCCTCCTTCACCAGCACCTCGGTCAGCGCCGCGCGCAACTCGGCCGCAGTCTTGTTCGCCTTCTCCGCCAAGTCCTCGTCGCGCACCAAAGTCAGTGCCGTCACCGCCGCTGCAGCCGACAGCGGGTTGGCGTTATAGGTGCCGGGATGGAGGATGCGCTCGATCTTCTTGGCCGCCGTGGCGTCGTGATCGATGCGGTCGAGGATGTCGCGCTTGCCCGCGACCGCGCCGCCCGGCAGACCACCAGCAACGATCTTGGCCTGGATGCAGAGGTCCGGCGTGATGCCGAACGCCTTCTGCGCGCCGCCCGAGGACCAGCGGTAGCCGGTGATCACCTCGTCCATCAGCATGACGACGCCCTTCTTCGCCGTGGCCTCGCGCACCGCCTTGATGAAGCCCGGC
>DASXQC010000051.1:0-3429 GCA_036493235.1 Reyranella sp. | reverse complement strand
GATCAGACGATCGATCGACGGATCGTCCGGCACGCGCTTGCGCAGGAGCTCGAGGTTGCCCAGCACCGCCGTCAGCAGGTTGTTGAAGTCGTGCGCCACGCCGCCGGTCAGCTGGCCGATCGATTCGAGCTTCTGCAGGTGGCGCACCTGCTCCTGCGCCCGCTCGCGCTCGGCGATCGAGGCCAGCAGCTCGTCGTGGGCGTGCTGCAGCTGGGCGGTGCGCTCGCGCACGCGGCGCTCGAGCTGCTCGTTGAGCTGCTGCAAGCGCACCTCGCCCTCGCGGAGGTTCGCCAGCAGCACGCGGGTCTCGTGCTGGCGGCGGCGGCCCCTCAGGGTGGCGCGCGCGACCGACTGCAGCGTGGTGGGATGGAACGGGCGCTCGATGAAGGAGACATTGCCCAGGGCCTCGAGCCAGTGCGCCGCGATCGGATTGCGCTCGGGCCCGCCATGGTCGGTCACCAGCACGAACGGCAGGTCGGACCAGGCCGGCTGCTCCGCCAGGCGTGCCACCAGCTGGCGCAGGTCGGCGGTGCGGATCGCATCCTCCGTCAGCAGCACGAAGGCAACGTCCTGGTCGATCGACTCCACGAGCTGCAGCAGGTCGCGGCAGACATCGCTGTCGACGCCGACATGCATCAGCAACGACCCCGCCAGGGAGGAGTCGCGTCCGCGCGGCGCCAGGATCAGGGCGCGCAAACCGTCGCCGGGGGGCTGGCCGGTCACTCCAGCTTGGCCAGCGCGGCCGTGGCGGGCTCGTTCAGGATCAGCGGAACGCCACGCAACACGCCCTGGAAGTTGGTCAGCGGGTCGCCGACATGCAGGACGCCATCGATCCAGAACTCGCGGATCGTGGTTTCGTGCTTGCCAGTGCGCTTCTTGATCACCGAGATCGCCCGCTTGACCGAGCCGCGCGCCTCGAAGAAGCGCAGCATGATCACCGAATCGGCCAGGTAGGTGATGTCGACCGGCGAGCGCATGTCGCCCATCATCCCCTGCTGCGCCACGGTCAGGAAGGTCGACACGCCGTGCCGGTTGAGGAACTGCAGGATCTCGTGCATGTGCAGGATCAGCGATTTCTCCTCCGGCATCGCCGCCTGATAGCCGTTCAGGCTGTCGATCACGACCGTCTTCACCGCCGGGTCCTGCACGCTGTTGCGGACGCGGTGGGCGAATTCGCCGGGCGACAGCTCGGCAGCGTCGAGCTGGGTGATGGCGAGCTCGCCTGCGTCGCGCATCGCCGCAAGGTCGAAGCCCAGCGGCTTGGCGCGCTCGAATAGCAGGTTGATCTCCTCGTCGAACACGAACATCGCCGCCTTGCCGCCCTGCTTGATCGCCTCGCAGACGAATTGCAGGGTGATCAGGCTTTTGCCGGCGCCCGGCGGGCCCAGCAGCACCGTGCTCGAGCCCTGCTCGATGCCGCCGCCCAGCAGCTTGTCGAGGCCGACAATGCCGGAATTGATGCAACCACGGTCGGCCTGCCGGCGATGCTCGGCGGCGACCAGGCGCGGGAAGATCTGCACGCCGCCGGTCTTGATGACGAAGTCGTGGTAGCCGCCGCGGAAGGGCTGGGCGCGGTACTTGATCACGCGCATCCGCCGGCGCTCGCTGCCGTAGTCCGGCGCAATCTCTTCCAGCCGGATCACGCCATGGGCCACGCTGTGCACGGTCTTGTCGTTGATGTCGGCGGTCAGGTCGTCGAGCAGCAGCACGGTCGCACCCTGGCGCGCGAAGTAATGCTTCAGCGCCAGGATCTGCCGGCGGTAGCGCAGCGAGCTCTGGCCGAGCAGCCGGATCTCCGACAGCGAATCGAGCACGATACGCTTGGCCTGGGTGCGCTCGACCGCGGCGAAGATCGAGCGCGTGGTCTCGCCCAGCTCGAGGTCGGACGCGTAGAGCAGGCTCTGCTGCTGGTCGGCGTCGAGAACGCTCTCCGGCGGCACCACCTCGAACACCTCGATGCTCTCGTCCAGCGTCCAGCCATGCGAGGTGGCCGCTGCGTGCAGCTCGTTCGCGGTCTCCGACAGGGTTACGTAGAGGCCTTTCTCGCCTTCCTTGGCGCCTTCCATCAGGAAGCGCAGCGCGATCGTCGTCTTGCCGGTGCCCGGGTTGCCTTCGAGCAGGAAGACGCGGTCCTTGGCGAGGCCGCCGACCAGGATGTCGTCGAGGCCGGGCACACCGGTGCGGGCCTTGGAGCGGATGGGTTGGGCTGACATGGCTCGTTCATCACGTTGCGGGTCGATGACCTCCGTCGTGCCGCAACCCAACGCGTCAATGGGCCGATGGCTCCGCCCCTTTTGCGTGGGCTGCGGCGTTAGAAACGGAGCGACCAGACAAACGCAGAAGGCGCGCACCGGTTCCTGCAGTTTCAACGCACTGAATTCTGGATGACCTCGAGGAAGGCCGAGCCGTACCGCTCGAGCTTGGCGTCGCCCACGCCGTGGATTTCCCGCAAGGCGCTCAGGCTGTCCGGACGGTGGGTCGCGAGCTCGATCAGCGTCCGGTCGGAGAACACGACATAGGCCGGCACGCGCTGCGTCTGCGCCAGTTTCGCGCGCAGGGCCTTCAGCGCGGTCAGCAAGCTATTATCCGCCTCGCCCACCACGACCGACGCAGCGGCCGCCCGCTTTTCGCGTCGCGAGACTTTGGGCGCAGCCATTTCCTTGCGCAGCTCGATGCGCTGGCGGCCCTTCAGGACCAGCCAGCCGGCCTCCGTGACCGTCCAGCGACCGTGCTCGAGGAAGTCCTGCTGGATCAGGCCGGTCGCGGAAAGTTGACGGAAGATCGAGCGCCATTCCGCAGCGCGGCGGTCCTTGCCGACGCCGAAGGTCGGCAGGCGGTCGTGATTGTACTTGAGCACGTTTTCGGTGCTCTCGCCGGTCAGGATGGCGACCAAGTGCTCCATGCCGAAGCGCTCGCCGGTGCGCACGATCGCCGACATCGCCTTCTGCGCCTCGATCGTGGCGTCGAACCGCTCGATGCCCTCCTGGCAGAGATCGCAGTTGCCACACGGCTCCGAGCTCTCGCCGAAATAGGCGAGCAGCGTCTGGCGCCGGCAGCGCGGCGCCTCGGCCAGGGCGAGCAGCGCGTTCAGCCGCTGGCGCTCGACCCGCTTGCGCTCGTCCGGCGTCTCGCTCTGCTCGATCTGCATGCGGCGCAGCTGCATGTCGCCCAGGCCATAGAGCGTCAGCGTGTCGGCTGGCAGCCCGTCACGGCCAGCACGGCCGATCTCCTGGTAATAGGCCTCGACGTTGGCCGGCAGGTCGGCGTGACAGACGAAGCGCACGTCGGGCTTGTCGATGCCCATGCCGAAGGCGACGGTCGCCGTCATCACCACGCCGTCCTGCTGCTGGAAGGCGTCCTGGTTGGCGTCGCGCACCTGCTTGTCGAGGCCGGCGTGATAGGGCAGCGCGTTGACGCCGTCCTTGCGCA
>DASXQC010000050.1:0-3074 GCA_036493235.1 Reyranella sp. | reverse complement strand
ATAGGCCTCGGCTGTCAGCGGCCGGCCGTGCATCACCGCGCGCGCATTGGCCTGCGCGTGATGATACGACGCAAGCGCGATCGCCCGTTGGGCTGACGGCTCGATCCTGTTCTCGTGCAGGAAGCGCATCGCCCGCATGGCGTAGCGCTGTGCCGGCGACATCACGCCGTAGGGTGCGTTGAAAGCCGGCTCGCCCGAGGCGGTACCTCCCGGCGGCGCCGCGCCGAAGCGCTGGAACTGGCCCTGCGCCAGCGCGCGGAAGACAACCACGCAGTCGGCCATGCCGCACGCAACCGCGGCCGCCGCATTGCCGACCGCAGCCGAGCCGCCGCCGCCGCCGCCGCCCCAGTTCATGTTGGAGAAGCGCAGCGCCGGCAGGCCGAGCGCTGCCGCCAGCCGTGACGGGTCGTTGCGGTCGTTGGAGTAGGACGCGAAGCCGTCGATCCTGCGTGGATCGATGCCGGCATCCTCCGCCGCGGCGAGGATTGCCATCAGCGCCAGCTTGAACTCCGAGTGCGGCGACTTGCCGTGCCGCCAGTAGGTCGTCTCGCCGACCCCCACGACCGCGACCTTGCCGCGGAGACTCCGGTCGCTCATGAGCGGAACTTCGCCGGCACGTCGATCCCGAGGAAGCGCGCACAGTTGAGGCCGAGGATGTTGGCGCGCGTCGAGTCGGAGATCTGCCCCATCGTGCGCTCGATCGCCTCGGCCGAATGCGGCCAGGTGCCCTCGTGGTGCGGGTAGTCGTTGGCCCACATGAAGTTCCCGGTGAGGTCGTGGCTCTCGCAGAGATCGAGGCCTGCCCTGTCTTCCTGGAAGGAGGAAAAGCCGTGCTGGCGGTAGTAGTCGCTCGGCAGATTCTTGAGCTTGGGCCGCACCCAGAAGTGATGCTTCTTGTAGGCCTCGTCCATCGCGTCGAGCAGCCACGGCACCCAGCCGATGCCGGCCTCGATGGTGGCGAAGCGCAAGGTCGGGAAGCGCTCGAGCACGCCCGAGGCGCAGAGGTTGGCCACCGGCTCGATGGTCGGCGACAGCGAATGCGAGACGTAGTTCACGACCGCACCGCCGTTGCCGCGCGCGGCGCGCGGATCGCGGCCGGTCGAGACGTGGAAGGTGATCGGCAGGTTGGCGTCCGTGATCGCCGCCCACAGCGGATCGAAGTGCGGCAGGTTGTAGTTCACATGGGCGCTGTCGTGGCTACCCCAGATCGGCTTGCAGGGGAGCGTCAGGCACTTGAAGCCCAATTTGGCCAGCCGCTGCACCTCGGCGATCGACCCTTCGAGATCGGCGGTGGCGAGGGCGCCGGCCGGGACCATGCGGTCCTGGTGATTGCCGAACTGCTCCCACGCCCAGGTATTCCAGACGCGGCACTGCGCCATGGCGAACTGCGGGTCGGGCGTCGCCCACATGGCGAGGCCCTTGTTGGGGAAGATCAGCTCGACATCGATGCCGTCGAGATCGTGGTCGGCAAGGCGGCCGAGCGGCTCGGCGCCGGCCTTGTTGCGCGCCTGGTCCTCGCCTTCGAGGGTCGAGAGGCGCAGCCGGTCGGGGCGATGGCCCTCGCTCACGCGCCATTGTACGCCATCCTTGTCGGTGATGACGCGCGGCAGCCGTTCCTTGTACTGCGGCTCGATGCGCTCGACCCACAGGTTGGCCGGCTCGTTGGCGTGGCCGTCGGCCGACACCATGAAGTACTTCCTCGCTGCATCGGGACGCGCGCTGCGCGGCCAGTTGGCGCCGGGCGTTTCGAGACGCCAGCGGTTCGGCTCGTTCACGACGATCTGATTCATCGCTTCCTCCGTTTCGGTGATTCTTCGGCCGCTTGCTGCGGCTCTTCCAGTTCGCGTTCGAGGGTCTCGAGCACACGCTCGCAGATTTCGAGATCAGCGGCCGGCACGCTATCCAGCAGGCGCTTCTGCAAGGCATTGCCGATGCGCGCCGCGCGTACGGCGAGGTCGTGGCCGGCGCGGGTCAGATAGATGCCGCGGGCGCGGCGGTCGTTCTCGTCCTCGCGCCGCTCGATGAAGCCGCGGCGCTCGAGGCTGTCGAGCAGACGGACCAGCGAGGGGCCTTCGATCGACATCGCGGTCGCCAGTTCCTTCTGCCGCACACCATCGCCCAGCGAGCGGAGATAGATCAATGGCCGCCATGTCGCCTCGGTCAGGCCGATCAGGCGCATCTCGGCATCGACAGCCTGCCGCAGCCGCCGCGACAGGCGGGCGACGAGGAGTCCGAATTCGGTATGCCGGTCGGGTGTCACAACTGAAAAGATAGGACGCTACTTATCTATTCGGCAAGCCCCGGATTGCCCGCCACACCCGCTCGGGAGTGCAGGGCATCTCGATGTGCGAGACGCCGTATTCGGCTAGGGCGTCGACGACGGCGTTGACGATCACGCCCAGCGCCGGGGTGATGCCGCCCTCACCGCCGCCGCGGAAGCCCAATGGATGGGTGGTCGAGGGCACTTCGGACAGTGCCGTGACGAAACTCGGCATGTCGTCGGCGTGCGGCATGGCGTAGTCCATGAACGAGCCGGTCACGAGCTGGCCGTTGTCGTAGACAACCTGCTCCATCAGCGCCTGGCCGGCGCCCTGAACGATGCCGCCATGGGTCTGGCCGTCGAGGATCATCGGGTTCACCGCGCGGCCGACATCGTCGATCGTGGTGTAGCGATCGATCCGCACCATGCCGGTCTCGGGATCGATCTCGACCTCGCAGACATGCCAGCCATAGGGATAGGAGCCGACGCGGCTGTTGACGTCGCCGGCATCGGCGATCGGCCCGTGCTTCGCGGCAAGCTCGACCAGGCCGACGCTGCGGTCGGTGCCCTTTACGGTGAAGCGGCCATCGGCGAAGGCGATGTCGGCCTCAGCGGCCTCGAGCTGCTCTGCGGCGAGCTTGGTGCCCTTGGCGATGATGCCCTGCGACGCCTTGTGGATGGTCGTCCCCGCCTGCCGCATCGAGCGACCCGAGTGCGAGCCGCCGCCGATGCTCACGCGATCGCTGTCGCTGGTGTCGACGATGACGTCGGCGGCCGGGATGCCGAGCCATTCCTCGACCAGCTGCGCGAAGCT
>DASXQC010000049.1:0-7337 GCA_036493235.1 Reyranella sp. | reverse complement strand
GGGCCGCCGAGCACTGTCGAGCGCGAGCCGTTGGTGCCCATGCCGAAGGCCACGCGATCGGTGTCGCCGTCGATGTACTGCACCTCGTTCGGATCGATGCCGAGCTTCTCGTTCAGGATCTGCTTGAACATCGTCTCGTGGCCCTGCCCCTGGTTCTTGGTGCCCATCAGCAAGGCCGCGGTGCCGCTCGGATTGAAGCGGATCTCGGCATATTCGGGCTGCGCCGGGCCGGCCGCCTGCTCGATCGCGTTGACGATGCCGAGGCCGCGCAGCCGGCCGCGCGCCTTCGACTCGGCCTTGCGAGCTTCGAAGCCGGCCACGTCGGCGAGTTCCAGCGCCATGTCCATGTTCTTCTCGAACTCGCCGCAGTCGTAATACGGCCCGACCGGGCTCTGATAAGGCAGCGCCGAGACCGGCAGCATGTTCTTGCGCCGCAGCTCGACCCGGTCGACACCCAGCTCGCGCGCCGCGTCGTCGATCAGCCGCTCTATCAGGTAGATCGCCTCCGGCCGGCCCGCGCCGCGGTAAGGCGCGGTCGGGTTGGTGTTGGAGAGCACACCGACCACGTTGATGTAGGCCTTGGGGATCATGTAGACGCCCAGCACCGTGCCGATCATGCCGAACGGCGACAGCAGGTTGCGGTCCGAGCCGACATAGGCGCCGATGTTCGCCAGCATCTCGAGCTTGAGCGCCAGGAACTTGTTGTCCTTGTCGAGCGCCAGCGTGATCTCGCCGACATTGTCGCGGCCATGCTCGTCGGCCATCACCGCCTCGGAGCGCTCGCAGGTCCACTTGACCGGCCGCAGCAGCTTGCGCGCCGCCCACACGGTGAGACGATGCTCGACGTACTGCCAGCCCTTGGTGCCGAAGCCGCCGCCCACGTCCTGGGCGATCACGCGCATCTTGCTCTCGGGTACCTTGAACACGCTGTTGGCCAGCATGTTGCGCACGCGATGGGGATACTGGACGTCGGCGTAGAGGATCAGCCGGTCCTCGCCCTGGTCATAATGGCCGAGCGTGCCGCGCGGCTCCATGTACTGGGCATGCACGCGCGTGATCACGTAGCGCCGCTTGACCACCTTTGCGGCGCCCTTGATCGCCTCCTCGGTGTCGGCCTTCTTGCCGCGCTCAACGTTGTTCGAGATGTTGTCGGGGCAGTCGTCCCACACCACCGGCGCGCCGGGCTTCACCGTATCCTCGGTGAGCGTCACCGAGCGCAGCGGCTCGTAGTCGATCTCGACCAGCTCGGCGGCATCCTTGGCCTGCGCCAGGGTCTCGGCGATCACCATCACCACCGGATCGCCGACATAGCGCACCCGATCGGTCACCAGCGGCGGTCGTTGCGGGGCATACATCGGCGTACCGTCGGGCCGCTTGCGCGGCATGTTTGCCTTGGGCATGCCGAGCCCGTCGGCCTTCACGTCGTGGCCGGTATAGGCCGCCAGCACGCCCGGCGCCGCCTTGGCCGCCTCGACATTGATCGACTTGATCTTGGCGTGCGCGCGGGGCGAGCGCACGAACACCGCATAGGCCTGGCCCGCCAGGTTGACGTCGTTGATGTACCGGCCCTGCCCGCGCAGCAGCTTGGGATCCTCGAAGCGCAGGACGGGCTGACCGATTCCGTATTTGCTCATGGCGTTACCTTACGATTGCTGCATGACATGCGCGAGCGCGCGAACTTCATCGTGTGTGCCGCTTGGCGGGCCGCGCCGCGGCCATGGTCAGGCCCGGTACCTCGGAGACAGCCTGTTCGACGGTCGTGCGGATGTGCCTCTCGATCAGACTGCAGGCTGTTTCGACATCTCGCGCCAGCACGGCATCGCGCAGGTCGAGATGCTCGTTGCGCCGCCGCGAGCGGGCATGGATCATGGTCAGCCAGTGGTAGCGCCTCGCCTGGTCGAACAGCTCGCTGCGGAAATGCAGCGACCATGGCGAGGTGCAGGTGGCGACCAGCGAATCGTGGAAGCGCTTGTGCCGCTTGCCCCATTCGCGCTTCACACTGACCGGGTCGTCCGGCTTGGGCGGGCCGAGCTTGTTGAGCAGGAAGTAGGAGCTGACAATCTCCGCCTCCCAGGCATCGGTGCCGTGGCGAATCGCATCGGCCAAGGTGCGGGTCTCGAGATAGACGCGCAACTCGGAGAGATCGAGGAAGTCGGCGAGCGAGACTGGCGCCACGGTGAAGCCGCGGCCCGCCTCGGTGCGCGCCAGGCCCTCCGACACCAGGTGCGACAGAGCCTCGCGCAGGGTGCCGACCGAGGTGTCATAGCGCTGGCGCAATTCGCCGAAGCGCAGGCGCTGGTCGGGCTTCAGCACGCAGCACAATATGTCCTCGCGCATCTGGCGCAGAACGTCGAAGGTCGCGGCATCCTCGCGCAGCACATCCTGCGGTGCGGTGGTCGCCGAGCGCTGCGCCGGATCGATTGGCATCTTCAGGATCTTGGCCATGCGCTCAGACTCCGAGATAGGCTTCGCGGATTTGCGGCTGCTTCAGCAGGTCACCGGGCAAGCCTTGTGCCACGATCCGGCCCTGCTCCAGTACATAGGCGCGGTCGGCTATTTCGAGCGCCTTCAAGACATTTTGCTCGACCAGCAGGACGGCGGCGCCCTCGTCGCGTACGCGGGCGATGATCTCGAACATGTCGTCTACGATGGTGGGTGCGAGGCCGAGCGACGGCTCATCGAACAGCACGATGCGTGGCCGCGCCATCAAAGCCCGGCCGATCGCCACCATCTGCTGCTGGCCGCCCGACAGCTCGCCCGCCAGCTGGCGGCGCTTGTCGCGCAGGATCGGAAACAGGCCGTAGACCCGCTCCAGCGACTGGGCGCGTACCGCGCGCGCGGCGGACAGGTAGCAGCCGAGCTCGAGGTTCTCCTCGACCGACATCTTTACAAACAACCGTCGGCCCTCGGGCACGAGGGCGATGCCGTGGCCGCAATAGCCGTGGGCGCTGACCCGCGTCATGTCGGCGCCGTCGAACCGCAACGTGCCGCGGCGGCAGCGCAGCATCCCGGCGATGGCGTTGATCAGGGTCGTCTTGCCGGCGCCGTTGGGGCCGATCACCGAGACGATCTCGCCGCCATCGACGTCGAGCGAGACGTCCCATACCGCGGGCGCATCGCCGTAGCCGATGTGGAGGTTGCGCGCCTCAAGCAGCATAGGCTTTGCCCAGGTAGATGCTGACCACGCGCGGATCGCGCATCACGTCACGCGGCGCACCTAAAGCGAACAGCTTGCCTTCGTTCAGCACGGCCACGCGGTCGGAGAGCTCGACAACGGCGCGCATCAGGTGCTCGACGAACACGATGGTGGCACCTTGGGCACGAATCGCGCGCACCAGGCGGATGGCGTTGTCGACCTCGGCCGGGTTGAGGCCGGACAGCACTTCGTCGAGCAGCAGCAGCTTGGGCTTGGCGGCGAGCGCGCGGGCGAGCTCGAGGAACTTGCGCTCGTGCAGGTTCAGACCGGCGGGCAGCACGTCTTCCTTGCCGGCGAGACCGGTGAAGCTGATCCAGTGCATTGCCTCGTCGCGAGTCTCGGCGGCGGTGCGGCCCGGACTGCTGAAGGTCACGGCCAGCACGACGTTCTCCAGCACCGTCATGTTCACGAACGGGCGCGGGATCTGGTAGGTGCGCGCGACACCGCGGTGAGCGATCTCGTGCGCCGGCAGGTGGCCGATCTCGACGCCGGCGACACTGACCGAGCCCGAGGTGAGCGGGTAGAAGCCCGAGACGACATTGATCAAGGTAGTCTTGCCCGACCCGTTGGGCCCGACCAGACCCAGGATCTCGCCCTCGCGCACGTCGAGGTCGACGCCGCCCAGCGCCTGCAGGCCGCCAAAACGCTTGGTGGCACCACGGACCTGCAGCAGCACGGTGTCGCCGATAGGCTTCGCGGCGGTAACGACCGGTGCCACTTCGGCGATCGGTGCGGACACCGGCGCGCGCCGGCGCTTCGCCAGCCATTTCTTCACGGCGGGCACGAATCCGTCGGGAAGCCACAGGATCGCCGAGATCAGGATCACTGCAACGATAGCGCGACCGACCATCGCCTCGCCGCCGCTGATGAAGGCGTAGAGCAACGTGGTGATTACCGTGGCGCCGATCGCCGGGCCGAACCAGCTGCGCGCCCCGCCCAGCACGCTCATCAGCACGACATAGAGCGGCACGGTGAGCTCGAAGACGCCGGAGGTGGTGATGAAGCCGACATACATCGCGTGCACGCCGCCCACCGCTCCGGCGATTCCAGCCGACAGGGCGAACGCGGTCAGCTTGTAGCGCAGAGTCGGCACGCCCTTCGCCTCGGCCACGTCCTCGTCATCGTGGATCGCGAACAGGCCCATGCCGAGCCGCGAATGTACGACCTTCCAGGCGATCAGCAAGGTGATGACGCAGAGGATGAAGCCCAGCAGATAGATGCTGCCGGTCGGCGTCGGGCCAAGGTCGGGCAGCGGCACAGCGCTCATGAAGATGCCGCCGCCGCCGTCGATCGGCGTGTTGAGGATGATGGTCGCGATAACGAAGGTGACCGAGAGCGTCAGCAGCGCGAACAGCTCGCCACGCAGCCGGCGCAGGCGGAACACGATGGCGCCGATGCCGAGCGCCAGCAACGCCGGCAACGCCGCCGCGAGCGGTAGGGTCGCCAGGAACGGCCAACCGAACTTGGTCGTGAGGTCGGCGGTGACGTAGACTCCGAGCCCGAAGAACGCGGCATGCCCCAGGCTGAAGTAGCCGGCGAAGCCGCTCAGCAATGCCCAGCTGGTCGACAGCGAGATCCAAAAGAAGACGAGATAGAGGAACGAATCGTAGAAGGCCGGCAGCCGCGCCATCGGCAGCAGCGCCATCGCACCGATCGCGAGCACGGCACCCAGTCGCAGCAGGTCGCGGCTCGCGTTCATAGCCACTCCGGATCCCACAACAGGATCACGATCAGGACGGAGAACGACACGACCGGCGCCCAGGCGGGCGCGAGTACCGCCATGGCCAACGATTCGCTGGCGCCGATCAGCAGCCCGGCCAGCAGCGCGCCCAACGGATTGCCCAGCCGGCCGATGATGACCACGGCGAAGACCACGCCGAGATAGGCCCAGATCTCCGCCGGCGCGAGGGTCGCGATCAGCGCGATGAAGGTGCCGGCGATGCCGGCGTAGCCCGCGCCAATGCCGGACAGCAGATAGGCGAGCCGCTTGTGGTTGACGCCATAGGCCGCGGCGATGTCGGGATCCTCGGCGGCCGCGCGCAACGCCTTGCCGACATAGGTGCGGCGCAGCCACAGCCATGTGCCCCAGGCCAGCAGGCCCGCGACGATGCACATCGTCAGGTCGAGGACCGGAATGAAGAACGGTCCGGCCTTGATCGATTTCGTCGAGTATGCGGTCTCGTAGCGGCGGAAGTCCGCCGTCCAGTAGAGCTGGATGCCGACCTCGAGGATCACTGCGAAGCTGAAGGTGATCAGTAGCGAGGCGAGCTCGTTGACCTTGAACTTGTCGAACAGCCAGTGCTGCGCGACGCCGATGCCGAACATCGCCGGCACGATCATCGCCGCCGACCACCACGGGGCGACGTGATAGTTGGTGCCGAGCTCGTAGACCAGATAGGCGGCCAAGAACGCGAGCGCGAAGTGGCTGAGATTGACCAGCCGCAACAGGCCCCAGCTCAAGCTGAGGCCCATCGCCAGCAGGCCGTACAGCCCGCCCGCCAGGACGCCGGAGATCAGCGCCTGGCCGAGAAGCGTCGCACTCGGCATCTGCCCGTTACGACGCGATCAGCTTGACGCCCGGCGCGGCGAACTCCTTCGGCCAGACGACCTTCCACTCCTTGTTCTGCACCTGCTTGATGAGCTGGTTGGCATCGCCGTGATTGTACGGCCCGTCGAAGCGTGTCGGACCGTAGACCGTGGTGACCTTGTTCTTCTTGAGCCAGGCCGCAATCTTGGCGTCGTCGAGGCTGCCCGCCCCGTTCACCGCCGCCTCGAGGATCTGCCACTCCGCGACCATGCCACAGGCCTGCGCGTCGATCGTCGTGTAGGGCAGGTTCGCCTTGGTCGCCTTCTCCTTGAACTCGGCGGCGATGCGCTTCATGCCCGGCCGGCTCATGAACGGCTCGTCCGGCTCGAGGAAGGTCGAGCACAGCGCCTTGTCGCCGTCCGGTGACAGCGCCAGCGGCCCGGGCGCCGGATAGAGATGAAAGTGGTTCTTCGGCGTGTAGTCGAGCTTGCGCAGCGCCTCGAGCAAGAGGTTGCTCTCCAGCCCCAGCGAGCCGACCCACAGGAAGTCGGCGTTGGCCTCCTTCACGCGCGCCGCCATCGCACCGAAGTCGCGCGTGCCCGATTCGTATTCGAGGTACATCGGCACCTTCACGCCACGCTTCTCGGCCTGCTCCTTCATGCCGAGCGCCATGAACTGCGCCGACGGGAACTTCGAGGTCAGGATCGCCATCGTCTTGGGCGGAGTCGGGAAGGTCGCCAGACAATCGAGGATCACGTTGGGATAGGTTACGTTCGGCTCGGGTCCGAACGGCGTCGCCGGAAAGGCACGGTCGTAGGTCTGCAGCTTGGGAATGCCCATGCTGCTCTGGATCATCACCTTGCCGTAGCGCTGGGCCACACCCATCGCCGCCAGGATCGGCGCGGTGGCGTAAGGGCCCTGAATCAGGTCGACCTTGTCGACGGTGATCAGCTTCTCATAGAGGCTGCGCGCGACCTCGGGCTTGGACTGGTCGTCGAGCAGCACGTACTCGACGGGCCGGCCGAGCAGGCCGTTCCGGCCGTTGATCTCCTCGACCATGATCTCCGCCGAGATCTTGTGGATCACCGCCGTCTGGGCCAGGAAACCCGTCAGCGACAGCGTTCCGCCCACCCGCACCGGCTTGCCCGACGGCGCCGCGCGTCCGATTGCCGGCGCCGCCAATGCTGCAGCGCCTCCCACCATTCCGGCCAAGACACGACGACGCGATGCGCCCTTCCCTTCGACCATCGTTCCCTCCGCCCGGCGCGTAGTTTTGCGTGCGCCGTTGTACGGATGTTGGAATACGGTCGGCCGGCTGTAAACCGATTTTCGAAACTTGCCAAAGTTTTCGAAATTCCCCGCCCGCTCAGCCACCCGTGACGCCGAGATAGCGTTCCAGCGGTGCGCCGTCGGCCAGCAGCGAGGCGCTCGACGCTTCGAACACGATGCGGCCGCGGTCGAGCACGATCGCACGGTCCGTGATCGGCAGGATCTTGTGCGCGTGCTGCTCGACAACGATGCCCGCCATCTTCTCCTCGACGAAAAGCCGGCGCAGCGCGCGCAGCAGCTCCTCGATGATGATCGGCGCCAGGCCCTCGGTCGGCTCGTCGAGCA